>JAKEEJ010000079.1 GCA_022616655.1 Nevskiales bacterium
GTTACGACCGTCTCGATTTCTCCGCCGCCCAGGCATTCCATTCCACTGTAAAGCACGGCAAATTGTCCTGCGGCCACGGCGCGCTGCCGCTGTGCGAAGTGGAATTCCACCCGTCCGTCAGGCCGCGTCTGAATCGTGCAGTCTTGCAGCGTCTGCCGGTGGCGGATTCTGGCCGTGAGACCGGCTGGCAATGGATCCGGTTTGTGGATCCAGTGGAACGGGGCCGTGACCAGCCTCTCACACAGCAGGGCAGGGTGCTGGGCCTCCTGTGAAACTTGCAATGCATTTCCCTCGGCTCGCTTGCCCACTACAAACCACGGTGCTTCCGCCGCGCCACGGCGTCCGCCGATGCCCAGACCGCGTCGTTGGCCCAGGGTGTAGAACATGAGACCGGAATGCTCACCCAGGGTGCGGCCGGCGTCGTCCACGATGGGGCCCGGCCGGGGTTTCAGGTAACGCGCGAGAAATTTCCGCATTGGCCGTTCGCCGATGAAGCAGATGCCGGTGGAGTCGCGTTTTCGGTAATTGGGCAGACCGGCCCGTTCTGCGATTTTCCGTACTTCGGGTTTGGCGAGGTGTCCTACCGGGAACTGGACTCGGTCCAGCGACACGGGTTCGACCGTCGCCAGAAAGTAGGTCTGGTCCTTGTTGGCGTCCGCGGAACGCAACAGGCGCGGACCGTCGTTCGTGCGTTCAAGGCGTGCGTAGTGACCGGTGGCGACGAAGTCCGCGCCGAGCCGCAGTGCGTGTTCACGAAAAGGCTGGAATTTGACCTCGCGGTTGCACAGCACGTCGGGATTCGGCGTTTTGCCGGAGGCGTAGTCGGTCAGGAACCGTTCAAACACCCGCGTGCGGTATTCGCGCGAAAAGTCCACGCGGTGCAGGGGAATGTTGAGCTCCTGGCATACGGCACGCGCCTCCTGAAAATCCTGCGCGGCGCTGCAATGGGCCTCTTCATCTTCGGTCCAGTTGACCATGTAGAGACCCGAAACACGATAGCCCTGCTGTTGGAGCAGGTACGCCGAAACGGAGGAATCCACGCCGCCGGACAGGCCGACAACGACGTGAGCGCCGTGAGGCGTGAGGCGTGAGGCGTGAGGCGGCACTATAAATGCAATATCAGTGACAGCGGAAATTGTTTTCCGGCAAGGCAATCGTTCACACAACGCTGCACCATGGGACTGCGATGGTGGATCGGGCTGTGGCGCAGTTCATCGGGCGTAAGCCACAGCGCGCGGGCAATCCCGGTATCCAGTGTGCGGTCCGGATCATGGCGCACGGGTGTGGCGTTGAAGGCGAAACGCAGAAACCCATACCCCAGTTCCGGCGGCTCGTGTTCGTAAATTCCGAGCAGAGACGTGGGTTTGATCTCCCAGCCGGTTTCTTCCAGCGCTTCGCGCCGCACGGCTTCCATCAGGGTCTCGCCCGCTTCCCAGTGTCCGGCCGGCTGGTTGAGGACAAGCCGATCGCCGATCCGCTCTTCCACCAGAAGGAATTTTTCACCCCGCTGAATCACGGCGGCGACGGTCAGGTGCACATCGCGCATCTTTTACCGTGACGGCCGGCCTTGTCGCCGCAGATGGTACCAGCCCTGCAGGTCGGGTTGACCCAGCGACTGAACCAGGGTTCGCAGCGGCGGGGTCGCTTCCGGGCGCGGACGTAATTGCAAATGCAGATCATAGTTCTGCTCCCGGTCCAGGCGCGCCTCACCGGACAATTCCAGGGCGCCGGGACCGCTGGCCAGCGTGGCGAGAATGCCCCGGTCGTCGGTACTGAAGGTCGCGGTAAAATCGCCCAACATCAAGAGTTCGCGCGTCTGTGTCCAGGCCAGATTCTGAACTTCAATCGTGCCGGTTGCCGTGCTGGGGGTGTTGCCATCGAATTGCAGAACCGGAAGTGCCAGCTGGGCCTGCCCCGTCAGAGGCCATCCGGGCAGTCCGACAAATCCCAGAAGCGCGGCGGCGGGTGTGCTTCCTTCAAGATCGGAAAGTTGCCATTTTCCGAAAACGGCGCGCGAGACACGGACGTGCAGCGCGGTGTCACCGCGGGTTTCCACGTCTGCGGTTGCGCGCAACAGCAACAGCCAGGCTGGTTTCAGATGCCAATGCGTCTCTCCCAACAGGGGCCGCTGGTTCAGGGTAAGCGCGGCAAAACGGCCTTGCGAGACCGTGCCTTCCATACCGTAAATGCGCAGCGGCGAGGAGCCGTCCGCGGTGCCGCCACTCCAGCCATACATGACAGCGGCCGGAGCATGCAGCATCAGCGTGATGAAAAACGCACACAGCCCCAATCCGACCGGCCAGCGCCATTTCATGGTTGGCCCTGGTTCCGTACCAGCGTAACGCGGACGTTCACCAGTCCCGGCGTGGTCTGGCGCTCAAAGTCGGCGTTGTCCACCCGCACGCCGTGGCGGGTTTGCAGCTCGTGCAGCCAGCGCAGTACGGCTTCGAAAGGGACCTCTTCCAGCCAGACCTTGACCGTGTTGTCGCCCTCGGGTTGCAGGCGCACGGGCGGCTTTCCAAGCTGGCTGGACTTTCCGGATTGATCCACCACCGCCAACAGCGACTGCCCGGTGCTGGTTGCCCGGCGGCCGCCATTGTCGCCACGCTGGGCTTCAACGGCCATCAGCTCCAGCCGCGTTGCCAGGATTCGGGCCTGTGCCAGCGCCTCGGCTTTGTCGATGCGGGCCTGCCTCAACGGTTCCCAGAGCAGCAGGTAAAACACGATCAGGCACAGGACTCCGCCACCCAGCGCGAGCATCCGGCGTTCGCGTTCGGCCAGGTTTTCCCATGCGCTGCGAAGTTGTCCCAGGTAAGGATTCATGCGGCGCTCAGCTTGAGGCGAATCTGCACCCCGGCGCTGCCCGCGTTGGCGGCCTGCACTTCCAGCGCCGTGTCGCGACGAGCGCCGTACCAGCTCCGCAGGTTTTCAAGAACCTGTAAATCACTGGCGGTCAGGTTCATATACAGGGCTCCGTCCCGGAATTGCAGCGACTGCAACGTCAGTCCCGGGTGAGCCGTCAGCGAAGCGGACAGAACTTCGATCAGCTCAAACAGCGGCGCCGGTCTATTTTCGTGGAGAGCGGTCCACTGTTGCTCGATCTGGGCAGCCAGGTCTACGATCTTCGTTTCATCCGGAAACAGAGTCTGGAAACGTTCCAGGTTCTTTGTTTCCTGTGCCCGGAGCTCCCCCCTCAGCCGGATAGTCTGCACGCCTGTATTGAGCAGCGTGAGTACAGCCCAGACCGCGGCAAGCGCGCCGACCATTTTCCAGGGACGCATCCGGCCCCGCCAGTCTTCCTTTTGTGAATAGGCGCCTTGCAGCAGATTAATGGCGGTTTCGGGTCGCCAATTCCGCGTCAGCACACTCAGCGTGCTGTCATGTCCCGGCAGGAGATTCACGGGCCGGTTCAGTGCCGTAAAGTCGTGCTCGTTGTCCCGTGGCAGATGGATCTGCAGGGACGCGCGTCCTTCCGGATCGGCCAACGATACGGTGGCCGGCAGTTCGTCCAGCGTGCACACGAAACCGGAGAATGCGCCCGTGCGTACCGTAATCCGGTCGGCGTCCACCAACGCGGTCCAGTGCCAGGGCTCAGAAGGGAGAGGCAGGCACAGAGTCTCCGGGATAATTGCGTCCGGGACCAGGCCCCTGGCGCGCAGTGGCGCCAGCCAGCATTCCATGCGTTCCCGGGCGGTGATGGCCACCGGGTGTGCGTCGTCCGTCTGACGGGGGCCGATGGCGAAGTGCAGGGTGTCCACGTCGTCGGCCAGCTGATCCTCCAGCGCGTACGGTGCCGCCTGCAATACTTTTTGCAGCTGGCGTGCCGGTACCTGGACCGAAGTCAACCGTACCTCTATTCCCGGCACAAACATCACCAGTTGTCGTCCAGGGGCCAGTTTCAGAATATCGTCCAGTGTTGCATGTTGGGTTGTGAGATCCGATGTCGCGGGAACGCCGGCCTGCGCATAGGCGAGCGGTACCTCCTCGGAGGGGGTACGGAGCTGGAGATAAAGGATGTCGCGCACGGTTAGAAGTTAGTCGGCAGTGACACTGCGGCCCAGCACGGTGGGATTTCCGGCGTCCGGCCGGAGCACCAGACTGTATAGGGTGACGCGCCCACTGCCAACCACCACCTCGCTCTGGATCTGAAAATAAGCGCTGTTCACTGAAATGATCTGTGGTGTGACCTCGCTGCCGAAGATCCCTTCATTAATGACATCCTGAATGTTCTGATAAGGGTCTTCGTCCCCCCGCGTGCGGCGGAGCAGGCTCATCAGTTTGGCATCGTCTACCGTGGCCGAAAGCGCGCGCAGCACGGCTTCCGGGGCCGTGTTGATATTGATCGGCGTGGGGACGGTCACGGGCAGCGCGGCCACCAGCGGTTGCAAGAGCTGAAACAGCTTGGGCGTGACTCCCTGGACGGCCAGCAGTTCGGAAACCGTCGCAAACAGGCGATTGGCGGCACGATACGGGGGGATCAGGTTCAGGTACACATTGTCTTCCGCTCCGGCGGGAAACCCGGGAATCTGATCGGTGTCCATCCAGTCGCGGATGGTCGTGGCCAGGCCTTGCGGAACATCAACGTCCGGAAGGCTTTGCAACAAACGTTCAAATTGATCGGCGTGCAGCTTGTACTGTGCGTCCGGCAGGGCCAGATTATTGAGGTTGAAGCGACCCTGCATGTCTATAACCTGGCCACGGATAGAGCCTTGATCCACCGGCAGATAGTCCACCGGTTTGGCCCAGTCTTCATCCAGGCTGTCGTGATCATTGTCTTCGGCGTCGTCTTTCAGGATACCCAGTACCCAGGACTCCGCACCATAGGCGAACCACCAGGCCTGCTCGGTGTCGTGCAGGGTTCCCGTGCGTTGAATAGCGAGATGGCTTGACGTGTAGAGCGCCGTGGCCGCCAGGCTGACAATGGCGACCACCAGGATGGCCGTGACAAGGGCCACACCCTGTGACACCGACTTCAACTGGACTTGAACAGCCATGTGAGTTCACCCCAGTCCCGGGTCTCCAGTTTCACTTCGACGGCACGCGGCAGTACCGAGCTGGGTGTGTCCAGTTCCGTTTCGTCCTGAGGGGGCGGCCAGACCGCTTGCCATTCGGAGTTAATACTCAGGAATCGCCACTCCAGAGCGTCCACGCCCTCCAGTACGACTGTTTCCGTCCGGGCGGATTCCTGGCTTGGGTCCAGTACTCGCCAACTCTGCCGCAGCAGACGATGCTCCTTCTCGTCCAGGGTGTACGACAGCCGCTCGAGGGTCGAGCGGGGTTGCGTCAGGGGGTTGCGCCAGCCGCCCCGTGTGAATTCAACGCGACCGTCGGGTACGGTCCGCAGCGCCGGTTGTGATTCTCCGAATTCATCGCGCGCCGTGCGGTCCCGCATCTGTTGCAGGTCTTCTCGCAATCGCAAATATGCCTTTTGCATGTCAACCGTGCGTTGCAATTTCTGTTCGACGATTGTGCGGTTGCCCAGTGCGCTGTTGAGTCCACCGTAGGCCATGGCCGCCAGCACGCCGAAGATCCCGAGCGCGACAATCAACTCGAGCAGGGTAAAGCCCCGGACGGACTTCATGGGGTCATGGTTTCGAGAAGAAGGCGGACAACTGGATGAGGCTGCTTTCCGGCTCCTCAACGGACGGCGACGTGGACCGCACCACCCGTATGTCCACACGCCGCACGTCGGGGTCGGGCGTTTCGGACACGGTGGCGAACCAGCGCCATTCCAGGCCCGCCATTTCAACGTCGTCGTCACTCTTGCCGAGATCGGGCCAGGACGGCTGCAGTGCGATTTCGGTCAGACGGTTGTGCGCGACCCACAAAGCTACCGTTTTCTCGCGCAGCACGGCCGCATTGGCGGCGTGCCGTGTCATACCGGAAATGAGCGCGCCCAGAGCCACGGCCAGCACGGTCACAGCGACGAGGATTTCAATCAGAGTGAATCCCGCCGCAGGTCGCTTCATGTACCGGCTTCCACACGGTTGAGTTCCAGGTGTCCCAGCGCATCGCCTTCCAGCCGGTAATAAGGGCCGAAATTCCGCGCCCGAAGACTCAGACCGAAGGCGGTGCTCTCACCGCTGGAGAGCAGCAGCACCTGGGGTGCCCGGGGTGTCTTGTCCGGCTCGGCCGGTGCCACGGTCCGGCCTTCCACCTCCAATTCCAGATAAAGGGGCTCCGTCACCGTACGTGCCCGCAAGGGGCCGACGTCACTGGCCGGGTTCCACTGGTCTTTCTCAAGTATCAGAAAGGCGTAACCCTCTGAGGTCTGGATAAAGCTCAACTCAACGCCCTGTAATACCGCTTCGTCGGCTGCCAGCGTCATTAATTCCCTGAGCCGTCGCGCCTCGACCTCCAGCCGGTCGTCCAGGGTCCGGTTGCCTATGGACAGTACCGCAAAGCTGGCGATCACACCGATGATCAGGACAACGACGAGAATTTCAAGCAGAGTGAAGCCGGCCGTCCTGTGGAGGGCGGCTGTTTTGAGCGAGTGCCCTATAGGGCGCGAGCCGAAGGACCACATGGGGAGGATCGCGGTTTACCAAAAATTCTTAGCGGGGCCTGTCCTGAACCTAGTCGAAGGGCTCGGGATGACAGGAAAGAGCGCGCTCAGCCGTCCAGGTCCCAGTTGCCGATGTCTGCGTCCACGCCCTCGCCACCCGGTTTGTTGTCGGCGCCCAGACTGTAAAGGTCAAATTCCCCTTTAACACCGGGCTGCAGATACTGATAGGAATTGCCCCATGGGTCCTTGGGCATCCGGGCAAGGTAGCCGCCGGCCTTCCAGTTTTTGGCGGGCGGCTCGCCGCCGGGTTTCTGGACCAGAGCTTCCAGACCCTGCTGGGTGCTGGGGTAGTAGAAATTGTCCAGCTTATAAAGTTGCAGGGCGCTTTCCAGAGCACGAATATCCTGCTTGGCCTTGGTGACGCGGGCCTTGTCCGGCTCGTCAGAGATGCGGGGAACAATGATGGCGGCCAGAATGCCCAGGATGACGACGACCACCATGATTTCGATGAGGGTGAAGCCCCCCGTGCGGGTTATGTTCATATATAGTCCAGCGCAACAGCGCGGTTCAATTTTGCAGAAGCGAAAATATTAGAATGGCGGGCGAATGATAACAGCGGACTACAGGTCCCGCGATGTATGGTTGCCGCCCCTCGTGTTGATGGGTCTGATTTTTCTTCTGGGCGCCGGTGGGGACCCGGTGAGGACTGCTCTACGCTTTGATCGTGCCGCCATCGCCGCGGGCGAGATCTGGCGGTTCATCAGCGGCAATTTCGTGCATCTGGGCTGGTGGCATCTGTTTCTGAACGAACTGGGTCTGCTGGTGCTGGTATTGCTGTGTCCGGAGCGCTTGTCCTGGACCGTGTGGGTACGACGCGTGCTGATGCTCAGCGCCGGTGTGAGTCTTGCCCTGTACGGTTTTGCACCGACCCAGTCGTATGTGGGTCTGTCCGGTGTGCTGCATGGTTTATTCATGCTGGGCCTGGGTCGTCAGCTGTTGCAGCAAAAGGATCTGATTGCCGGGATCTGTCTGGTCTATTTGATTGGCAAAATCGTCTGGGAGATGATCGCCGGCGTGCCGGTCTCGGATGAAGCCGCTTTGGGTGGCCGGGTGCTGGTGGAGTCGCATTTGTATGGCACGTTGTCGGCTCTGGGTTACGGGTTGTTGTTCGGAGCGTTTACCGGAGTCGAAACATTCAGGCGGCAAAGGAAACAACAATGAAATACGCAGTGCTGTTCCCCGGTCAGGGTTCCCAGTCGCTGGGCATGTTGTCGGCGCTCGCCGCCGTGCATCCACTCGTGACACAGACATTTTCAGAAGCGGGTCGGGTTCTCGGCTGGGACCTGGCCGCGCTGGTGCGTGACGGCCCCCTTGAAGAACTCAACCGCACTGAACGCACCCAGCCGGCCCTGCTGGCCGCAGGCATTGCCGTCTGGCGCGTACTGCAGACCGCGAAACCGGCAACGCCGCACGCGTTGGCAGGACACAGCCTTGGCGAATACACCGCGCTGGTCGCGGCCGGCAGCCTGTCGTTTTCCGAGGCCCTCAAGCTCGTGGAGTTGCGCGGCCGCTTGATGCAGGAGGCCGTGCCGCCCGGCGCCGGCGGCATGGCGGCGGTTCTGGGACTGGACGATGCCGGCGTGGAAAAGCTCTGCGCGGCTTATACCGGCGGCCAGGTGCTGGAGCCGGTCAACTACAACGCGCCCGGCCAGGTTGTGGTCGCCGGAAGTGCTGCGGCACTGGATTGGCTGGAGAGCCATGCGCAAGATCTGGGTGCACGGCGGGTCATGCGTCTGCCGGTGTCGGTGCCTTCGCATTGCTCGTTGATGAAGTCCGCGGCGCAGAAACTCGCCGAACGGCTCGACCGGCTTGTGTTTCAGAGCCCGGTCATTCCGGTACTGCACAATGTGGACGCGGTCCCTCATCCGGAGTCACGGGACTTGCGCACGGCCCTGCACGAGCAGTTGTACCGACCGGTGCGATGGACCCAGACCCTGCGGGCCTTGCAGGACCAGGGTGTCGGCCTGTTTCTGGAATGCGGGCCCGGCCGGGTGTTGAGCGGTTTGAACAAGCGCATCGGTAAACTGACATCTCTCGCCCTGGAAGATCCGGCCGAGCTCACACAGGCACAACAACAAATTGGGAGGGTGACGTGAAATTACAAGGCCAAGTGGCGCTGGTGACCGGCGCCAGCCGCGGCATCGGCAAGGCCATTGCCGAACGTCTGGCGGGCGAGGGTGCGCGGGTGATTGGTACGGCCACAACGGCGGCCGGCGCCGAGAACATTACCCAGGCGCTCAAATCGTGGGGAGGGGCTGGCCGCGTACTGGATGTCAAAGACGGCGCTGCAAGCGAGGCGCTGGTGGAAGAGGTTGGAAAAACGCTGGCGCCGGTCAGCATCCTGGTCAATAACGCGGGCGTCACACGCGATACCCTTCTCCTGCGTATGAAAGATGAAGACTGGGCACAGGTGATTGAAACCGACCTCACGGCCGTGTTTCGTCTGTCTCGCACTGTGTTGCGCGGCATGATGAAGGCACGTCAGGGTCGTATCATCAGCATCGGCTCGGTCGTGGGCGCGATGGGCAATCCAGGCCAGGTCAATTACTGTGCGGCCAAGGCCGGGCTGGTCGGTTTCAGCAAGGCGCTGGCACGGGAGGTCGGCTCGCGCGGGATCACGGTCAATGTAGTAGCGCCAGGTTTTATCGAGACCGACATGACCCATGCTCTTCCGGAAGAGGCTCGCAAGGCCTTGCTGAAGCAGGTTCCCCTGCAGCGTCTGGGACTGCCCGATGATGTCGCGGCTGCGGTTGTTTTTCTGGCTTCAAAAGAAGCCGACTACATCACCGGGGAGACGCTTCATGTCAATGGCGGCCTGATGATGAATTAGCGGGCGTGTCCAGCGGGACACGCTTTAGAACAGGCCATCTGACCGATTGAGGGATTACCCTCAACGCTTTGCCGGACCGCGAAGCCAGTTCACGGAGAGGTGACCACACAAAACTGGACAGTCCGATAAGTGAAGTTCTGCTCTAATCACGCAGTGCTGCAAGGGGCCCCAGGAGAGCAGATGGGAGGGCCCAGAAGGAATCACACGGCGGCGTTCAAGGTCAAAGTGGCGTTTCTCCACGGGCCTTGCCTACAGGCATTGTTACGGAAACGAAAACACGGGATTCTGAGGTTTTTCCCAGCAGCGCGAGTCCAACAGAAATCAGGCCCTGTTAGCCTTTGTGGTGCGTATTTTTTCGCATAGGGAAAATGTGCGCAGGCCTTGCTTGAATGCCGGCGGGAAGTTGGGACTTTACTTCCGCAAATCTGAAAAC
>JAKEEJ010000080.1 GCA_022616655.1 Nevskiales bacterium
GAAGCCGCCCAACTCAATACTCAGCTGGGAGTGGATTACTTCCGCAAAGGCCAACTGGATCTGGCCCTGGAAAAACTCAAACGGGCACTGGAGCAGGATCCCCAGCTCGCCATGGCGCATTCCTCCATCGCTCTTCTCTATGCACGCCGCGGCGAGGCCAAACTCGCCGAAGAGCACTACCGCAAGGCCTTGAACGAAAATTCAGACGACCCCTTTACCCTGAACAATTTTGGCGTGTTCCTGTGTGACCAGGGGGAAATTCGCGATGCCGAAAAGTACTTCCTCAAGGCCGCAAACACCCAGGGCTACGCCACGCCGGAAGCCGCCTGGACCAACGCCGGGGTTTGTGTCCGCCGCGATCCAAAAAGTACTGAAAAAGCCGAACACTATTTTCGCGAGGCACTGCGCCTCAATCCGCAATTTCCGGATGCCCTGATGCAAATGGCACAAGTGGTCTACGAGCAGAAGGATTACCTGCGTACACGGGCTTTTCTGCTGCGGTACGAGGCGGTGGCCAAGGCGACCTCCCAGGCCTTGTGGATTGCTGCACAGACCGAACGTCGCCTGGGAGATCTGCAGTCTGCGAAGCGCTATGAGTACCGGCTCAAGACAGAATTTCCCGAGTCTGCGGAGGCCTACGAATTGCTCGGGAAATCCAGAAAACCATGAGCGTTTCTTCCACGGGTCCGTCGGTTGCCGGCTCGTCCAGCCCGGTTGTTTCTATCCCGGACCGGCCAAGTCCGGGTGCGCTGCTGCGGCAGGCGCGCGAACGGGCTGGGTTGAGCATCGAAGAGCTGGCCGAGCAGACCAAGCTGGCCAAGAACACACTGGAACTGCTCGAGCAGGATGACTTTTCGGCTTTGTCCGAGCCGGTCTATGTTCGCGGTTATTACCGCAAGATCGCCAAAGTGCTGCCGGTGGTCGCGGCGGAACTGATTGAGGGTTATGTCGCGCGCGGCGCTCCACCCAGGGCCTCGGCCGTACCGCCACGCATTCCGCTGGCGGGCGGTGTCGATTCCGGAACCTCACGGCGCCATCGCGGCCAGAGCCTCGGATGGATTGCCGTCATCGTGGTGGCCCTGAGCGTGCTTGTATTTCTGACGGACGAGAATTCTCCGCTGCGTCTGCCGGAGTCGCGTCGCATCGCGGCCGATGTCAGGAGCGGCGTTTCCAGCCTGAACGTGAACTCTATGCCCGCCGCCGCCGGCACGAAGCCGGTATCCGAGCCTGATAACACGGATATACCCGCGAGTTCTACGATCGAAAATCCTCCAGCAGTCCCGGTACAGAATCAGCTGGTGCTGGAATTCATGGAGGCCGCTTTTGTGCGCGTCGAAGACGCCCGCGGCAGGGCGCTGGTGGTCGGGTTGGTGCGCGGAGGAGAGCGGAAGCTGCTGGAGGGCCAGCCGCCGTACGCCGTGCTTCTTGGCAACGCGCGGAACGTCAAAGTGTTTTTCAATGCCCAGCCGGTGGATTTTTCACCGCACATCAACATTCAGAACAGCACGGCCCGCTTCACCGTTCCCTCGCCCTGAGGGCAGGCCAGAGTTTCGGCACCATGCAGAGCCAGCACACCATTCCGCGCCGCAAGTCGCGCCAGATCCACGTGGGCCGTGTGCCGATTGGCGGTGATGCGCCTATTGCCGTACAGACGATGACCAGTTCCGACACGGAAGACGTGACGGCCACGGTAACGCAGATTCGGGCCTGCCAGAAAGCCGGTGCCGACCTGGTGCGTGTGTCGGTACCGACGCTAGACGCGGCCAGGGCCTTCCGCGAAATCAAAAAGCAGGTGGGTTCTTTTCCACTGATTGCCGACATCCACTTCAATTACAAATGCGCCATCGCCTCGGCCGAAGCAGGGGCTGACTGTCTGCGCATCAACCCCGGCAATATCGGCGGCGAAAAGAAAATAAGCGAGGTCATTGCCTGTGCCAGGCACCACGGAGTGCCGATCCGTATTGGTGTGAACGCGGGTTCGCTCGAGGCCGATCTCCAGGAGAAATACGGCGAACCGAACGCCGACGCGCTGGTGGATTCCGCGTTGCGACACATCGAAATTCTCAAACGGCATGGGTTCGAAGATTTCAAGGTCAGTCTGAAGGCCAGCGACGTTTTCATGACCGTGTTCGCCTTCCGCAAGCTGGCGGCGCTGATTGATCAACCGCTGCATCTGGGCATTACCGAAGCCGGCGGTGCCCGCGCCGGTGCCGTCAAGTCCGCCATTGGCCTCGGCCTGCTGCTGGCCGAGGGCATTGGCGATACTCTCCGCGTTTCACTGGCCGCCGATCCGGTAGAAGAGGTCAGGGTGGGCTGGGACATTCTCAAATCGCTCCATTTGCGTCACCGCGGCATCAACCTGATCGCCTGTCCGTCCTGCTCGCGCCAGAATTTTGACGTGATCAAGGTGGTGGCGGAGCTGGAGCGACGCTTCGAGAACATTGACCAGCCCTTGGACGTCGCCGTGATTGGCTGCGTGGTGAACGGCCCCGGTGAATCCCGCGAGGCGGCCATCGGCGTGGCCGGCGGTTATCCCAGTTCGATCTATGTGGATGGCAGCATCCAGCACAAGGCGCACAATGCCGAGCTGGTGGACACGCTGGAAAGACTGGTGCACGAAAAGATTGCAGCGCGCAAGTCCGCTAAAAAAGACAGCGAAGCCGTCTGAACAATGGCCAATAAATTCCAGTCCCTGCGGGGATTCAACGACGTGCTGCCGCCCGACACGGCCGTCTGGCAGCGCCTGCACGCTTGCGCGCGCGACGTGTTCACGGCCTACGGTTACCGCGAGATTATTCTGCCGCTGCTGGAGTCCACCGAGCTGTTCAAACGTTCGATGGGCGAAACCAGCGACGTGGTCGAGAAAGAGATGTTCAGCTTTCAGGACCGCGAGGGCGATTCCCTGACGCTGCGCCCGGAGTTCACCGCCGGAATGGTGCGCGCAGGATTGGAGCACGGGTTTCTGCACCATCAGCAGCAGCGCCTGTGGAGCGCCGGTCCGGTGTTCCGCCACGAACGTCCGCAGGCCGGGCGTTACCGGCAGTTTCACCAGCTCAACGTTGAGGCGTACGGCCTGGCCGGCCCGGATATTGACGTGGAGGTTATCGCGCTGTCTGCGCGCCTCCTGAAGCGACTCGGGCTCCAGGGTCTGACGCTGGAACTCAACTCCCTCGGCGAGGCCTCAACCCGTAACGCGTACCGTGCCGCACTGACGGCCTACCTCGAAAAGCACGAAAGCAGTCTGGACGAAGATTCCCGGCGGCGCCTGCATCGCAATCCACTGCGGGTGCTGGATTCCAAGGTGCCACGCACACAGGAGATCGTCCGCGCGGCGCCACAACTTCCCGAATATCTGGATGCTGAGTCAAGGGCGCATTTTGACGGCGTTCAACAGGGCTTGTCTGATTTGGGCATTGCCTATACCGTCAATCCCTTTATCGTCCGCGGCCTGGATTACTACACCAAGAGCGTATTTGAGTGGACCACCGATCAGCTCGGAGCACAGGGCACGGTATTGGCCGGCGGCCGTTATGACAGTCTGGTTGAGCAGCTGGGCGGCAGCAAAACGCCTGCCGTGGGTTGGGCAGCCGGCGTTGAGCGCCTGGTTCTTCTGATGCAGGCTTTGCATGCGATGCCGTTTGAATCGAATCCCCAGGTGTATTTTTGTTCCCTGGGGGAAACCGCTGAACGTCAGGCACGCACACTCGCCGAATCACTGCGTGACGCTTTACCTCAGCTGCATCTGGTGCTGAATGCAGGAGGCGGTTCCCTGAAAGCACAACTGGGCCGTGCCGATAAATCCGGAGCCCGGTTTGCCCTGATTCTGGGGGACGCGGAAGTCACCCGGCAGACGGTTCTAGTAAAATCGCTGCGCCTTGAAGACGGGGGACGGGAGTCGGGAGACAGGGGACGGGGGATGGAAACGGCTTGGACCGAGCTGCCGGCCCGCATCGCTGCGCTTTTGTCTTCCAGCGAAGACCATTGCTAGAGAATTTTATGTCGCACTATGACGACGAAGCTCAACTCGACCAGCTGCGCCGATGGTGGCGCGAAAACTGGATGGCACTGATCGGTGGATTGGTTCTGGGTCTGGCCGGTATTTTCGGTTGGGAGGTGTGGCAAAGCAGCCGGATTCACCATGCCGAACAGGCATCGCAGATTTACGAAGAGTTCAAGAAGGCATTGCCCGACACGCCGGAACAGAGGGCGGAACTGGCACAAAAGCTGACGCAGGAATTTTCTGGAACGCCCTATGCGGCACAGGCCACGCTGTTGCTGGCCCGACAGGCGGCGGAACAGGGCGACTGGGTCACGGCGGAAAAACACCTGAACTGGGTTGTGGAGTACGCCGATGACGAAGGTTTGCACAAGATTGCCCGGCTGCGTTTGGCGCGCGCGTTGTGGCAGCAGAACCGGTCCGACGAGGCGCTGGCCCAGCTCAAAGTGAAGGAGGACGACGCTTTCGCAGCGTTGTATCTGGAGCTGCGTGGAGACATCCAGCGCTCACAAAATAATTCCACCGCGGCGCGTGAAGCCTACGACAGGGCGCTGCAATTGACGTCGGATGTTCACCGACGCGAATTCCTCCAGCGCAAGCGGGACAACCTGCCTCAGACGCCATCGTGATGCGTGCCGTTTTTCTTTGCGCTGCCGAGACGACCAGTATCGGAGTCGGTTCTCGGCGCGGGAGCCGTATGCAAGCACTGGCTGCATTGTTTCTGGGCGCTATCGTCACCGGCTGTGGAAGCTCCGGAACGGTGCGCGAACCGACCGAGCTGCTGCGTATCGAGGCGCCACAGTTTGAGCCTCGTGTGCGGTGGGAGGTGGCACCGGGGGCGGTCAGCAGAAAGAGGCATTCGGGTCTGCGTCTCGCGGTGGAGGCTGACGCACTGTTCTGCGCCGATACGTCGGGCCGGGCTTTTGCGCTGAGCTCCGGGAATGGACGTCAGTTGTGGCGCACGGACACCGGAGCGCGTGTGATCTCGGGTCCCACGGTGTCCGATGCGCTGGTGTTGCTGGGAACACTGGATGCCGAGGTGATTGCACTCCGGCGTGCCGACGGTATCCTGGCCTGGCGCGTACCGGTATCCAGCGAAGTGCTGGCAACGCCGGTGGGCGGCGGCAGACTGGTGGTGGCACGCGGTGGTGACGGAAAGTTGTTCGGCCTGACGGCCGATACGGGTGCCCGTGTCTGGAGTTTTGACCGGGCCGTTCCACCCCTGACCTTGCGCGGGATGTCCGTCCCGCAGGTGTATGGCGGCACCGTGTTCGTGGGTCTCGATAATGGACGTGTTGCGGCACTCCGTCTGAGCAATGGCGAATTGTTATGGGAACAGGTGGTGGCCGCACCGTCCGGACGCACCGAACTTGAGCGCATCGTGGACGTGGATGCCAATCTGGTGGTGGATGGCGGCGGCGTTTACGCGGTGAGCTTCGGCGGCGAACTGGCCGCCATCGATCTGAGCGACGGACGGGTGGCCTGGCGCCGCTCTATCAAAAGTTACAGCGGCATTGCACTGGCCGGCGATGTGCTGGCCGTGACCGACGAAGAAGGCCTGGTGTGGGCACTGGATCCGCATAGCGGTGCGGCTTTGTGGAAGCAGGACGTGCTCAAGTACCGCCGTCTGTCGCCACCCGCCATGCAGAACGGCTACATTGTGGTGGCGGACCTGGAAGGCTACGTACACTGGCTGGCGCCGCAGGACGGTCGCATCGTCGCACGCGCTCATGTCTTGAATGAACCGGTACAGGCGGCGCCGGTCGTACGTGACAATGTGCTTTACGTGCTGGACAGTGGCGGCCATATTGCCGCGGTCGAAATACCGGCACTCTGAACGACGACCCCCTGCTTTCCTAAAACGGGTCAAGGGGAAAAGATCAGCGTGACGTTCAGGATTCAGAAGAATAGCCGCGAGCGGGTTGCCGAACTGCGGCGGCTGCTGAACGATTTCAACTATCAGTATTACGTGCTGGATGCGCCGACCGTTCCGGACGCGGAATACGACCACCTGTTTCGCGAGTTGCAGGGACTCGAAGAAAAACATCCCGAACTGCGGGCCCCGGATTCGCCCACCCAGAGAGTGGGCGGCCAACCGGCCCGGGAGTTTGCGCCGGTACGTCATCGGGTCCCTATGCAGTCCCTCAACAACTGTTTTTCCGAAGAAGAACTGCACGAGTTTGATCGCCGGGTACGGGAAGGATTGCGGCGCGAACGCATCACCTACGTTGCCGAACCCAAGCTGGATGGCCTGGCCGTCGCATTGATTTACGAGGACGGCGTGCTGACGCGGGGCGCGACGCGCGGCGACGGCGAAACCGGGGAGGACATCACCGAAAATCTCAGAACCCTCCGCGCCATTCCGCTGCGGCTGCGGGAGGACTGTCCGCCAAAATGGATTGACGTGCGCGGCGAGGTTTACATGTCCCGCGCCGGTTTCGAGGCCCTGAACCGGGCACAGGAAAAGGCCGGCGGGAAACCTTTCGTTAATCCGCGCAACGCCGCCGCCGGAGGGCTGCGGCAGCTCGATCCCACCGTCACGGCGCAGCGGCCGCTGTCGTTCTGTGCCTACGCCATTGCCGGCAGCGAAGGCTGGAGGTCACCCGTCGCACACACCGGAATTCTGGAGCAGCTGCGGCGCTGGGGCTTTCCCGTATCGGCGTACGCAGAAGCCGTGGAGGGAATCGTGGGCTGTCTGGCCTATTACCGGAAAACGGCTGAGCGGCGTGTGACGCTGCCGTTTGAGATAGACGGCATCGTGTACAAACTCAACGACCTGTCCGGACGGGAGGAGCTGGGTTCGGTGGCGCGCGCGCCGCGCTGGGCCATCGCTCACAAATTCCCGGCCGAAGAGGCACTGACGGTTCTGGAAGCCGTCGAATTTCAGGTGGGACGCACCGGTATCCTGACGCCCGTGGCACGTCTCAATCCAGTATTTGTAGGGGGCGCCAACGTCAGCAGCGCCACGCTGCACAACATGGACGAGATTGAACGCAAGGACGTGCGCATCGGGGATACGATCGTCGTCCGCCGTGCCGGCGACGTCATTCCTGAGGTGGTGCGGGTGGTGGTCGAGCGCCGGCCCAAGACGGCACGCCAGGTCGTGCTTCCCGAAAAATGTCCGGTCTGTGGCGGAACCGTGGTGCGGGAAGAGGGCGAGGTGGCGGCACGCTGCACGGCTGGATTGACCTGCCGTGCGCAACTGCGAGGCGCGCTGCTGCATTTTGCTTCGCGCCGCGCCATGGATATCGAAGGTCTAGGCGACAAGCTGGTGCGGCAGTTGCTGGACCTGAAGCGGGTAAACAGTCCGGCCGACCTGTTCAAGCTCGAACTGAAAACGCTGGCGGAACTGGAACGCATGGGTGAGAAGTCCGCCGCCAATGTCATCGCCGCTATCGAGAAGAGCAAAACCACAACGCTGGCCCGCTTCATATACGCGCTGGGAATTCCCAACATCGGCGAAACCACCTCGGCGCAACTGGCCTTGCATTTCGGCGAACTGGATGTTCTCATCGCAGCGACGGAATCCGACGCAAAGACGGTGGAGGATCCGGAGCTTAAGGATAAAGATCGGTTCCCGAAGCTGCGCAAGGTGCAGGACGTGGGGC
Source organism: Nevskiales bacterium (assembly GCA_022616655.1). GTDB lineage: Bacteria > Pseudomonadota > Gammaproteobacteria > Nevskiales > Nevskiaceae > JACPFV01. The sequence goes on from JAKEEJ010000080.1 coordinate 7,606, forward strand.
CGGAAGTAGCAGCCAGTCTCTGCCGTTTCTTCACCGAACCGCGCAACCGCGAGGTCCTTCAGGAACTCCAGCGGTGCGGCGTGCATTGGCCGAAAGCGGAATCACGCAAGAAGGACGGCCCGCTGGCCGGCAAGTCGTTTGTGCTGACCGGTACGCTGCCGGGCATGACGCGCGAAGAAGTCGCCCGGCTGATTGAGTCGCAAGGTGGAATAATCAGCAGCTCGGTATCATCCAAAACCGATTATGTGCTGGCGGGCACAGACGCGGGCTCCAAACTGGCCAAAGCGGAAAAACTGGGAGTCGTGGTGATTGATTTGATGGGGCTGAAGAAGATGATGGGTGTGGAGTGAAGTGCCCGGAGCGCTTACATGTTGGATAGAATTTCCTCCATTCTCGCCAGCTTGATTCGCCTTATGGTCGCCGGTGCATTCGTGTGGGTGTGTTGGCAGGACGTGCCCTCCATCCAGGCCCGGGCGGAGTTTGAAGCCCTGCCGGCGATGGACTATCAGAAAGAAGCCGAATGGCTGTTTGAACAGGAGCGATTTTCGGAAGCCTTGCTGGTGGTGGAGGCCGGGCTGGAGGCGGTGCCCGAGCAGCAGATTCAGTTGCAGGCCTTGCATGCACGGATTGAAACCGAGCGGGACAGCTGGCTGCGTAAATTTCAGCAGGCAGGGCAGGGGGCCTTGACAGGAACCGGCCAGAGTATCGAGGCGCTGGGCGGTGCCGTGGTCGCGGACCTTTTCGTGTTTGGAGACGTGCGTGATCTGGTGATTCAGGCGGGCAAGAAACTGAAGGGAGAGGAGCCGGACGCCGTCATTGTGGCTCTGTCTGCCGGCGGTATTCTGTTGACGGTAAGTCCGTCACTCGATCTGGGGTCTGCGCTGCTCAAGTTTGCGCGCCGCGTGGGCGCCATGACCGACCGCTTTGCCAGAAACCTGCTGGACGTGATTGAACGCGCGGTGACAAAACAGAATGCCGATGAAGTGTTGGAGATCGCCGATAACATGGCGGCACTGTCGACACAGGCGCGCCCCGCCGGGGCACTGGCGATTTTGAAAAATATTGATGAACCGGCCGAATTGAGCCTGGCCGCACGCTTTGCCGAAGGTCCTGGTGCTGCGTTTGCGCTGTGGCTGGGCCAGAAACAGGCCCTGAGTGTGCTCAAGTCGGATCTTCGCGATGGCGAGGCGTGGCTGCTGAAGGCGTCTCGCAGGGGACGCACAGGAATCGCCCATCTGGCAGAACATGCCAGAGTCATGCTCAAACCCCATCCCCTGCTCGGGCTGGTCAAGGGTTTTTACAAGGGCAACATTCCGGATTTGTTGTACCGGTGGGGTATGCGCTGGGCGGAACCGATGCTGGGGATGGCCCTGGCCTGGTTCAGTTTTGAGCTGCTTTTGCTATTCAACCGCGTGTTGAGACTTCAGGCGCGAGAGGCTTCATCAGAGGTTCGTGCCTGAATGCGGAGGGCGTGGATGTCGGTCTGCATCAGCGTGCCCAGCGCGGCGTAGACGAGACGGTGCCGGGCCAGCAGGGATTTCCCGGCGAAGACGGCCGAAACAATCTCGACGTAAAAGTGGCCGCGACCCGATGCGGCGCCGGCATGGCCGGCGTGCTGCCCGCTTTCATCTTCAATCACCAGATGCTCCGGCGTGAACGATTGCTCAAGGACCGCACGGATGCGTTCAAGCCGGTTCACGCGGGGAGAACCTTGACGAACGGGTGCACCTCCATCCGCTCAAACACTCCCGCCTTCCTGTAGGGATCGGCGTTGGCCCAGGCAGTCGCGGATTCGAGATCCGGAAATTCGGCAACGACCAGACTGCCGCGATAACCGGCCGTGCCGGGGTCGGCGGCGTCCACTCCGGGCAGCGGCCCCGCCAGCAGCAGCCGGCCTTCGTTTTGCAATTGTTTTAGACGTTCAAGATGAGCAGGCCGTGCCTGCCGGCGCTTGGAGGAACCCTCCGCGGTCTCGCGTCCCAGGATGACGTACAACATCAGTCTTGCGGCAGGTAGCGTTGCAGAAACGGAATATGGGCCAGCAGAAATACGAACGTCAGAGCGGTAAAGCCGAAGGTTTTGAACCGGACCCAGGTGGCTTCATCGTAATTTCCGGCAACATAGAGGTTCAGCAGCGCGCAGCCGGTGAAGAAAGCCGCCCAGACCAGATTGACCTTGCGCCAGACACGCTCCGGTAGGACGAAGGTCTTCTGTGGAAGGCGCTGCAGCAATACCCGTTCGCCGATGACATGGCTGGTCAGCAGTGCCAGTGCGAACACCGCATATACCGCAGTCGGTTTCAGTTTGATGAAGGCCGGATCGTGGATGTAGATCGTCAGGCCGCCCAGCACCGCGGCGATGAGGGCCGTCGCCAGATGCGCCTTGTGCCATTCGCGTTTCCACAACCGATAGACGGCGACCACGGCAAACAGCGAGCCGATCAGCAGAGCCGTCGCGACATAGATGTCGCTGAGAAAGTAGGCGCCGAAGAACAGCAGGGCTGGAGCGAAGTCGAGCAGGAATTTCATGCAGTTATTATGGCAGGCGACAGGGTTCCCATGGAGGGTTCCACACCGGCGTACAATGCCCGGGCCGACCCGTCACCGACTCAAGGAGTGCCCATGAAGATAGACATAGGCATCAGCGAAAAAGACCGCACCGAGATTGCAGCAGGGCTGGGGCGGCTGCTGGCCGACACGTACAGCCTTTACCTCAAGACGCATAACTTTCACTGGAACGTGACCGGTCCCATGTTTCAGACCCTGCACCTAGGGCCTGTTAACAATTATCCGATCGCTGCGTTGCTTCCCAGAAACGCGCCAGACTAGGCGCGAGGTGCGCCGCTTAGTGAGTCTAAGC
>JAKEEJ010000081.1 GCA_022616655.1 Nevskiales bacterium
AGGTACTGGCCATGCTTGAAGCCGCCGCCGAACAGCAGGATGGGCAAGTTGCGTGGGTCGTGGCTGCTGGCGTTGCCCAGATTGCTGCCGTAGAGCACCATCGTCCGATCCAGCAGGCTACTGCCCGCTTCGGGACTCTCTTTGAACTTCGTCAGAAAACCATGCAGCACTTTGAGTTCGGCGCGTTCGAGGATACGGAGCTTCTTGATCTTGGCCGGGTCCTGCCCGTGATGGCTGAGGTTGTGACCGCTCTCGTCCACACCCGGAACCGGTGGCACACCAATCTGCGCCGCATCAATGGCGAGGGTCACCAGCCGGGTGGAGTCGGTTTGCAGAGCCAAGTGCACCAGATCAAACAGCATTTGCGTGCGGCCCACGACGTCCGCACTGTCGGGATACTCTTCCGGTGGATTCGCTTCCACCTTGGGCTTGGAGCGACGCAACCAGGCTTCCGCACTCTTGAGGCGCCCTTCCACTTCGCGCACGGCGCTGAAATACTGATCCAGTCGCTCACGGTCGCCCGCGCCGACACGGCTTTGCAGCGCGACGGTCTCCGCGCGCACGGTGTCGAGGATGCTGTGGCCATCTCGCAACTGCTGTTCTTGTTCGCGGATTTCCTCCGACGTGCCCGTGACGAACAGCCGCCGGAAGACCACTGCCGGGTCCTTGTCCGGCGGCACCTGCACGCCATTGCGTGTCCAGGACGCGCTGAGTTTGTTCGTGCTCAAGGCGAGAAACGGATACCGGGTTTGCGCGCCGATGCGTGGCGCCACCCGCTGGTCGAGCGAAACAGTGTTGCGGAAGGCCGGCGTGCCCGAGTGCGGCGCCGCGGTCAGAAAGCTGGCTTCCGAGGTATGTCCACCGCCCGCCTGAGGGTGCGACAAACCGCTGAACACGGTGAAGTCGGAGGCGGTGATCCGGGAGCTGCCTCCGGCGAGTTCCTGAAGGTAGGGCGTCAGCTCGAACCCACGCCCGGTCTTTTTCGGAAAGAGATCCGGGGCGTACAGGCCCAGGGTCTTGTTGATCAACACCATCCGGCGCGGCGGAGCCGCGGGGGCGGTGCTGGCAAAGACCGGCTGCATGGCCTCCAGCAACGGCAACGACAAACCAACGCCCGCGGCACGCAGGAAAGTGCGGCGGGACAGCGCGCGTGTCCCCGGACGGAAGAACGGAGAAGAGGCGCGAGGGAGTGAGGGTGTCTTCATGGACAGCTCTCCAGCGTTGTCGTCAGGCCTGGGCTACTGGTTTAGAAACAGCGGGCTTTGCACAATCTCGTGTATCAGCGTGCGGAAACCGTGGGTCTGGGCACGTGTGCTGGCAACGATTTGTTCGACAGCGCTGCGGTCGGCGTACTGCGGGCCGGTGCCAGTAGCGTAGGTAATCAGATGCTGGGCCAGTGCGCGCACGAGTACGTCCGGTTTTGATACCAGCAGACGGCGAAACTCCAGGTAGCCCTCAAACGCCGGTCCTTGGTACATCTGGCCGCTGTCGTCCACCGCCGGACCAAGACTCACACGGATCGTCAACGGACCGCGTTTCGTGGGGTCCGCCAGGAACGTGCGGACATCGAATGTCAGTGGCTGTACGACTCTGATCTGCCCCTGTGCCTTGTCACCGACGGCGCGATAGCGGTCACGCCAACCGCCAATGACATCAAAACCCTCCAGTGCAAACCCCGGGGGATCGGTCTTCGTATGGCAGCTCGCGCAGATCGGCTGGTTGCGGTGTTGGACCAGCTGCTCGCGGATGGTTGTGGCACCGCGGATGTCCGGTTCAACGGCTGCCACCCCCGGCGGTGGCGGCGGCACGTGCTGACCGAGGATGTGCTCCGTGACCCACACGCCGCGCAGCACCGGGGAACTGGTGGTGCCGTTAGCAGTGACCTTCAGCACGCTGGCCTGGGCCAGCACTCCGCCCCGCACCGAATCGGGTGGGAGTTTTATTTTCTGAAACCGGATGCCCTTCACCCCCGGGATACCGTAGTGCTGGGCCAGCCGTTCGTTGAGCATCGCAAAGTCGGACTGCACGAAGTTGACGATGCTCAGGTCGTGCTTCAGCACCTCGTCAAAGAACAACCGGGTTTCCTGCACACTCGACCACTCAATCAGTTGATCCCACTCCGGATACAGGTCTTTGTCCGGTGAGGTGGCGGTGATTTTCCGCAGGTCCAGCCACTGACCGGTGAAGCTTTCATTGAACGCCGCCGCCTTGGGGTCGTTGAGCAAGCGTTCGACCTGTGCCCGCAACACCGCCGACTGGCGCAACTGCCCCTGTGCCGCAAGACGGGTAAGCTCGTCGTCAGGCAGGGAACTCCACAGGAAATACGACAGCCGTGAGGCCAGCGCAAAATCATCCAGCGGCCCGGCGGGGGCATCGAGATACAGGAAATACGGCGAGCACAGCGCTGCTTGCAGTGCCAGCTTGATGCTGGCGATCCAACCGGCGTCCCTTGCCTTCGCGTCGTAAATGGCCAGGTAGGGCCGCACCTCTGCCTCGCTCACCGGACGGCGGAAGGCGCGGGGCAGAAAGCCGCGCAACACCCGCTCCGCATCGGCCCGCGTCGCTTTCGCAAGATTCAGATCGCCGAACAGCTTCTGATGCCCCGGTGTTGGCCATGAGTCGTAGAGCGGTCCTTCCACTTCCACCCATTCCATCGCCAGGCCCGGCCCTTGGTAGGTGTCTAGGTTCACGCGCCCCCCCATAAGCGCTTTACCCGCCTCAAGGCCCAATCCTGTTCCTCCGGTAGCCAGGGGCGATACCCGCAGGGTTTGGCCTGGATGCAGATAGGTCGTCACTTCAACCGTTGCGCCCTCAGGCGGGAACTCCGTGTACGCCACTAACCAATTGCTGATTTGATAGCGTTTATGACCGGCCGAGATGCGCGCCTCGAGCGTCTCACTGCCCCAGGCCCGTGCGCGGACACGAAAACGATACAGGCCCGACACGGGCGCACCATTGAATCCTATGATGGGATCCCCGGAAACGCTGAAAAATCGTACCAGTGCATCCGGCTGCTTACCAAAGAGCCAAGCCCTTTTCTTCTGCATGCCCGGGGGCATGGACATCTTCTCAAAGCGCTGCGGCAGCTTGGCTTTGAAAACCTTTGGTGCCGGTCCCATGGCGATGGTTTCATCCAGGGCCGCCTGCGCCACGGCCAGGTAAGACTGCAAATGCTCCGCCGACACGCTCAGGGCAGAGCCGATTTTGTCGAAGCCCAGCGCCACGCCGTCTTCCGGCAGCTGAGAGCGGTAATCGTCCTGCACACCAAGCAGATCGCGCAGCGTGTTCTGATATTCATCGCGGTTGAGTCGGCGCGTCAGCGCACGACCCTCGCGCGCCTGCCCGGCAGCACTGGTCGTGCGCAAGCTGGTGTCGAGTGCGCCCAGGAATGCTTGTTTCTCCGCTTCCGGTGGGCGTGGCATCGGTTTCGGCGGCATCTCGCCGGCACGCACACGATCGTGCACCAGCGCCCACTTCTCGAACGAAGCGGGGTCCTGCACCTCGAACTTCAAGGCCGTCAAATCCAGCCCGCCCGGCTTCAGCTGGGCGTTGTGACAGCCCACGCAATACTTGCCGGCGAACGACTTGAGGGTCGCCTCCGTAGCCGCGCTACCCGTCTTGGACGGCGCCTCCGCGGCCCTTGCCAACAACACGGCCGTGGCCAAGGGCACAACAACGGCCGCCAGTGCGATACCCGGTGCCGAGCTGAAATGAGCCAGTTTCTTCCAATCCAGCATGAAAATCATGAGATGTTTCCTCCGTTTTCAGGGAAACAGGTGGGCGGTCCCGCCCACGCACCTCATCAATAACGCTTGAAGGTCTTTTTGGATTACAAGGCCCCGGAAACGAAGCTTAGTTTTTAAGCAGCAGGCCCAGAAAGGTATCGTCCTGATAACGGTCGCGCTGGGTATCGCCCTGCCGGACGATGACCATATTCAATGAAGGGATCATGTACAGGCGGCTTTTGCCTGCTCCGAGCGCACCGAACAGGTCCGGATATCCGCCCCGGTAAATCCATCCGGCTTTGTCGCCCGAATCGGATTTCTGCTGGGCCACGCCTGCCGAGCCCTGACCCCCCGGAACATTCAGCCACATCGCCAGTCCGTGGCCGGGGTTGGCTCCGGAGGGTTTTAATATCTCCTCCATCAGATCTTTGCGGATCAGTTGCTTGCCGTTCCACTCGCCTTTCTGCAACAGAAACTGGCCATATTTGACCCATTCGCGGGCCGTCAGGTAGGCCCCATTGGGGATGTGGGGGTTGCCCGATTCGTCAAACGTCCATTTGCCGATGGTCACGCCAATGGGGTTCAGGATGCGTTCCTTGAGGTAGTCCAGAGGGGTCTGTTTTTTCTCCGTCAGCTTGCGTTTCATGATTTCGCCCAGCACGTAGTACGCGCTGGGGCCATAGGAAAATTTCTCCCCGGGTTCGTTAATCACTCGTACGCCTATCGCGTGTTTGTACAAATCCGGCACCAGTGTCGGCCGGTCGTGCCCCTGGAGGTTGGTGATGTCCTGCACCAGCCCGGGACTGAGGGTCAGCAGGTGCCGCAGGGTGATCCTGCTTTTGCGTGGATCGTTCTTCCATTCGGGCAGTGTCTTACTGGCCAGTTCGTCATACGATTCGATGAGTCCGTCTTCCATCATGGCGGCAATCACCGGGCCCCAGAACCCCTTGGTGGCGCTGTGCAGGTGGTTGGCGCTGTCGGCGTCAAAACCGTTGTCGTAGCGTTCGAAGGCGATCTTGCCGTCCACCATCACCAGCACCGCGCGGCCACCGTTCTTGGCCGAGTAGTCGGCGGCTTTTTTATAGTGCTCCTCAGACGGCCCTGACTCGCGGGCTGCAAGTCCGCTGCCAAAACACACCGCCAGAATGGCCATCATCGTGCGTACGTTCATGGGTGCTCCTCGTTTTCCGTCGCCAGAACCTGTCAGCGCCGCTCTCCCGCATGCAGGGCGACCAGGCCGGTGGCGAAGAATACCAGCCACACAAGAGCCGTGAGAACGAACGTGCCCATAAAGGCTGCGGTGGAAACCCACAACAGATGCAACAGGGAAAACGGCTGCTGGGTCAACAGAATAAAGGCGATCCCAAACCCCCACCACGCCAGCGTCGTAAGATGCCACGCGGAGCGAAGCGCGCAGGCCGTGGCTTTCGGCCTGCCGAACAGGCGCGGCAGATCTTTTCGACGGAAAAGCCGCATCAGAACCAAACGTTCGCCCAGGATCGAATGGGCGAGACCGATGAAGAATGCAAGACCGGCGGCGAAACGCAGCCAGCCGGTCATAAGAAAATCCAGCCGGTCTTTGAGTTGCGTGTGCACCCGGCGGTAACGGGCCGTGATTTCTTGCTGCTGTTCGGGCGGCAGATTCTGGAATTCGCCGTAGCGTTTCAGCAACTGCTGGCGCTGCTCGGGCGACAGACGCAGGAACTGCTCGCGCTTGCGGATGGCCTCCTGGCGCTGCTCGGGTGTCATCTGCTCCCAGAGTTTCATGCGTTCGCGCAACTTGGTCTGCTGCTCGGGCGCCAGCGCCAGCCAGCGCGAGGTTCCCTCCAGCAGTTCTTTCTGCGTTTCTTCGGGAAGCCTGTGCCAGTTCCGTTTTACGCCCCCGAGCAGCACTTGCTGGTCGCCGCTGA
>JAKEEJ010000082.1 GCA_022616655.1 Nevskiales bacterium
TGCTCGATGCTTGCTTAGACTCACTAAGCGGCGCACCTCGCGCCCAGTCTGGCGCGTTTCTGGGAAGCAACGCAGCGATCGGATAATTGTTAACAGGCCCTGGTGCATCGCCCCAGGCCGCTTCACGGCCGGCGGCGTTGCTTTTATCGCACGGTGACGAATTGTTTTGCGTGTGTCCGACGATTTAAGCGACAATGCCGGCCCCCGGGAGGGCGGCAACATAAACGAATGAATCTTCACGAATACCAGGCCAAGGAAATTTTCGCCCGTTACGGAATCCCGGTGCCGGAGGGCCGCCTGGCGGAAAGTCCGGATGCGGCGCGCCAGGCAGCCAAAGCTCTGGGGGGTCGCGTGGTGGTGAAGGCTCAGGTGCACGCCGGCGGTCGTGGCAAGGCCGGCGGCGTCAGGTTGGTGGACACCGCGGATGCCGCCGCGGATGCCGCCAAGAAAATGCTCGGCACACGTCTGGTCACCCCGCAGACCGGACCGGAGGGACTGCCGGTCAATGCGGTGTGGGTGGAGAAACCCTCCGCCATCGAGCGCGAGCTGTACGTGTCGGGGCTGGTGGACCGTGCGCGTGAGCGCCTGGTGTTCATGGCCTCCGCCGCCGGTGGCATGGATATTGAAGCGGTGGCCGCGCAGACGCCGGAGAAGATCAAACCCATCACCATTCACCCGGCGGCCGGACTCCAGCCTCACCAGACGCGGCAGCTGGGATTTTTTCTGGGTTTGAACAAGTCCCAGATGGAGCCGTTCAGCAGGATTCTGCTCGGCCTGTACCGCCTGGTGCTGGAGCTGGACGCCAGTCTGGTGGAGATCAATCCGCTCATTGTGACCGCGGAGGGCCAGGTGCTCGCCCTCGACGCCAAGTTGAACTTTGACGACAACGCGCTGTTCCGCCAGCGCGCCATCGCCGGACTGCGCGATCCGTCCCAGGAAGACGAACGCGAGCGCAAGGCCAAGGAGAACGATCTGAACTACGTCACGCTGGACGGCGACATTGGTTGCATGGTGAATGGCGCGGGTCTGGCGATGGCGACGATGGACATCATCAAGTTGCACGGCGGCCGGCCGGCCAACTTTCTCGACGTGGGCGGCGGTGCGACCAAGGAGCGCGTGACCGAGGCCTTCAAGCTCATCACGTCCAGCGCCGGCGTGAACGCGATTCTGGTCAATATTTTCGGCGGCATCGTTCGCTGCGACCTGATTGCGGAAGGCATCATGGCCGCGGTCCGGGAGGTCGGGCTCAAGATCCCGGTGGTGGCGCGCCTGCAGGGTACCAATATGGAACAGGGCCGCGATCTGCTCAAGAACAGCGGCCTGAAAATTCATCCCGCCGCAGACCTGACCGAAGCGGCCCGGACCGTGGTGGCGGCAGCCAGGGGAACCTGAAACGTGTCCATTCTGGTCAATAAGAGCACCCGGGTGATCTGCCAGGGATTTACCGGCAAGCAGGGTACGTTTCATTCTGAACAGGCGCTGGCGTACGGCACGCCTCTGGTCGGCGGCGTGACGCCCGGCCGCGGCGGCGAAAAACACCTGGACCGGCCGGTGTTCGACACCTGCCATGACGCGGTGCGCGCCACCGGCGCCGAAGCCACGATGATCTACGTCCCCGCGCCGTTCGCGGCCGACGCCATCCTGGAAGCCGCCGACGCGGGACTCCGGGTCATCGTGTGCATCACCGAAGGGATCCCGGTGCTGGACATGGTGCGGGTCAAGGCGGCGCTGCAGGATTATCCGGAGGCGCTGCTCATCGGCCCCAACTGTCCCGGCGTGATTACGCCGGGCGAATGCAAGATCGGCATCATGCCGGGGCACATTCACACGCCAGGCAAGGTCGGCATCGTCTCGCGTTCGGGAACCCTGACCTACGAGGCGGTGTATCAGACCACTCAGGCGGGGCTCGGGCAGTCCACCTGTGTCGGCATTGGCGGCGATCCGGTGCACGGCCTGGGATTCATTGACGTGATCCGGCGTTTTGAAGCGGATCCGCAGACGGAAGGCATCATCATGGTCGGGGAGATCGGTGGGTCCAAGGAAGAAGAGGCCGCGGCGTATATCCAGCAGCACGTGAAGAAGCCGGTGGTGGCGTACATCGCCGGCGTAACGGCCCCACCGGGCAAACGCATGGGTCACGCCGGTGCCGTGATTTCCGGCGGAAAGGGGACGGCCCAGGATAAATTTGCCGCCCTGGAGGCCGCCGGCGTCACGACCGTGAAGTCGCCGGCGGATCTCGGCTCTGCCATCCAGACGGCTCTGCGCCCCCTCCCATCCCCTCCCCCGCTCGCGGGGGAGGGCTAGGGTGGTGGCGCTGCGCATCGCCGCCGCCCAACTTAACTTCTGGGTCGGCGACGTCGAGGGCAACGTCGCCAAGATCATCCAGGCGGTACACGATGCGCGCGACCGCCTGCGCGCCGATCTCGTGGTATTCCCCGAGCTGGCGGTACTGGGGTATCCCCCGGACGATCTGCTGCAACGCTCGGGTTTGCCGGCCGTGGTTGCGGAAGGGTTGCAGAAGATCAGACACGCCGCGACCGGGGTGCACGTCCTGGTCGGGCACCCCGAATATGCCGACGGGGGCATTTACAACGCGGCCACCGTCTTCCGCGACCGGCGCGTGGTGGCGCATTACCGCAAACAGATTCTGCCCAACTACGGCGTGTTTGACGAAAAGCGCCACTTTCTGCCCGGTCGGGGCGCCAGTGTGTTCGAGCTGAACCGCATTCCAGTCGGTATGTGTATTTGCGAAGACGTCTGGGAACCGGGCCCGGCGCTGGCCGCAAAGCGTGCCGGCGCGAAGCTGCTGGTCAACATCAATGCTTCCCCTTTTACCCTGGGCAAATCGGACCAGCGTCACGCCATCCTCGCCGCCCGCGTCCGCGAGACGGGCCTGCCGATTCTCTACGTCAATCTGGTCGGCGGGCAGGACGATCTGCTGTTCGATGGCGATTCCACGGCGCTCGATGCCGACGGCGGTCTGTCGTTCCGTGCTCCCTTGTTCGAGGAGGATGTGCACCTTCTGGAGTTTGATGGACGGAAATTTCAGGGTCCGGTGCGGCCGGACGTCGCCGACGAGGCCGTCATCTATCGGGGACTGGTGCAGTCCATCCGCGATTATGTGAACCGCAACGGATTCAAGGGGGCGCTCGTCGGCATGTCGGGCGGCGTGGATTCCGCGCTGGTGGCGGTGCTGGCCGCGGACGCCCTCGGGCCGGAACGGGTCTGGGGCGTGGCCCTGCCGTCGCGGTATTCCGCCGGCATCTCGCTCGAGGATGCCCGCGAAGAAGCCCGGCGGCTGGGCATCCGCTTCGACGTACTGTCCATCGAACCGCCGTTCCAGGCGTTTCTGGACGTGCTGGCGCCGGTCTTCGCCGGTACGATGGCGGATCTCACGGAGGAAAATCTTCAATCGCGCTGCCGCGGCGTGTTATTGATGGCGCTGTCGAACAAACACGGTCAGCTGGTGCTGACCACCGGCAACAAGAGCGAGATGGCCGTGGGCTATGCCACGCTCTACGGCGACATGGCCGGCGGGTTCGCTCCCCTCAAAGACGTCTACAAGACCCGGGTGTACCGGCTCGCGCGTTATCGGAACGGTCTGGAGTCCGCACGCGGTGAGGTCATTCCCGCGCGCGTGCTCGCGCGGCCGCCATCGGCGGAGCTGCGTCCCAACCAGACCGACCAGGATTCGCTGCCGCCGTACGACGTGCTGGACTCGATCCTCGAGGCCTACGTCGAGGAACAGCGCTCGATCCCGGACATCGTGGCGATGGGATTTTCGGAAGACACCGTGCGCCGCATGGCGTCGCTGGTGCGCAAGAGCGAATACAAGCGCCGTCAGTCGCCGCCGGGACCCAAGATCACGGCGCGCGCCTTCGGGCGCGACCGGCGTTACCCGCTGACCGCCGTGTACGGCGACATTTGAGCTAAGAACGCATTGCGAAATTAAACGAAGGCCGTTCGTGGTGAGCTCGTCGAACCATGAACGGCCAATGACCGCCGAGGGCCCGCCCATTCACCCTTCGACAAGCTCAGGGCGAACGGGCGGGCCTTATGCAATTTCGCAATGCGCTTTTAGGGATTCTGCGCCGCCGGTACCCGGTTCGCCTCGCGTACGCGCCGCACGTCGTCGGCGTGATCGTTCAGGCCCAGGGCACGGTAGCTGTCTTCCAGCAGCGCCAGGGCTTCCACCGTCGCGGGCGCACCGGGATAGTCGGCGAGAATTTTCTCCGCACGCTTGGCGGCGGCCAGGTGTGCGCCGCGGCGCACGTAGTAGTGCACGATGGACAATTCGTGCAGGGCAATGTGGTTGCGCAGGTGCACCATGCGCTGCCGGGCGTCGCCTGCAAAACGGCTGTCGGGATAACGCTGGACCAGCAGTGCGAAGTCATCAAAGGCACGGCGCGCGGCGCCAACGTCCTGCTGTGCCGTGTCCAGCAGCCAGCCGAACGGCGATTCGCCGCGCTGGGCGTTGATCAATCCCCGGAGGTAGTAAACATAATCCACGGCCGGATGGCGGGGATGCTCCTTCAGGAACCGGTCGGCGCTGGACAGCGCGCGGTCGGGCTCGTAACTGCGATAGGCCGCGTAAACGCTCTCAAGTTGCGCCTGTGTGGCAAAGTCGGTGAAGGCGAAATCCGACAGAATCCGATCGTAGTGCTCGAGCGCATCCGTATAATCGCCCGCGTCCAGGCAGACCCGCGCCAGCTTATACAATTCCTCCACTTCGAGCTGCCGTTCGCGCTCGCTCGGGAGGGGCGGCGGTTCGACCGGAGCGGTACTGCAGGCGGTGATGAGCAGTACCGGTAACGCGGTCAGCGCGGCACGCAAAGGGGCAATCATGTGGATGGAACGTCGTGGAACCGGGTTTGAAACGCAGACGGAATTCTAGGCTAAAACGGAACCCGGCACCGGCGGGTTCTTCCCGTCGCGGGTCCGGAGGTTCGAGCGTGGAATCGGCCACCGTGCCGCCCGGCCTGACCGGCGCGCGCCTGGACGTGGCGGCGGCACGTTTGTTTGATCGCCATTCCCGCTCACGCCTGCAGCTCTGGATTGCCGAGGGTCGTGTGCGCGTCAACAGCCGCATCACGACGGTCCCGCGTCAGCGCGTGCAGGCGGGCGACCGGTTGCGCCTGCGCGCGTCCGTGCCGATCGTCCCGTCACTTCCCGCTCAGCACCTGGCGCTGGACGTGGTGTACGAGGACGCTGACATCGTGGTGTTGAACAAACCCGCCGGCCTCACGGTGCATCCGGGCGCCGGACGCCCCGACCACACGCTGCAGAACGCCCTGCTGCACCGCTATCCCCAAACCCGCCGGCTGCCGCGCAGCGGTCTGGTGCACCGGCTGGACAAGGATACGTCCGGGCTGCTGGTGGTGGCCCTGTCGGCACGTGCGCACGCGCGGCTGGTGGACGCGATGCAGGTACACCGCATCCGGCGCGAATACGACGCCATCGTGCTGGGTGTTTTGCCGGCGGGCGGCACCGTGCGCGCGGCGATCGGCCGGCACGTGCGGGATCGTACCCGCATGGCGGTGATCAGCACCGGCCGTCCGGCGGTGACGCACTACCGCGTTTTGGAGCGGTTCGCGCAGCACACCCATCTGCGGGTGCGGCTGGAGACCGGTCGCACGCACCAGATCCGCGTGCACATGGAATACCTGCGCCATCCGGTGCTGGGCGATCCGATCTACGGCGGGCGTACGCAGCGCGGCGCCGGCCTTCCGGAAAAACTGCGCCAGACGCTGGCGCAGTTTCCGCGTCAGGCGCTGCACGCGCGCGAACTGGAACTGGGGCATCCGGTTACCGGCGAACCGCTGACGTTCACACGCGAGCCGCCTGAAGACATGCAGTCCCTGCTCCGGCAGTTGCGCCGCTTTTCACGCCCGTGACCGCGATCGTTCCGCTGCTGATTCCGGACTGGCCGGCGCCGGCCCATGTGCGGGCGGCGCTGACCCTCCGCGCGGGAGGTGTCAGTTCCGGGCCGTACGCCACGCTCAATCTTGGCGAGGGCGTTGGCGACGATCCGCAACGGGTCGGCGAAAACCGGCGCCGCCTGCGCGCGGCGCTGGATCTGGAATGCGAACCGGGCTGGTTGAAGCAGGTACACGGCACGCGGGTCGTACAATTGACGGCGGCCGGAAACGGCCGGGCACCCGAAGCGGACGCCAGCTACACCACGGAGCCCGGCGTGGCCTGTGTGATTCTCACGGCGGACTGTTTACCGGTGCTGATGTGCGACGAGGCGGGAACGGTGGTGGCCGCGGCCCACGCCGGCTGGCGTGGTCTGGCCGCCGGGGTGCTGGAAGCCACCGTGCGGACACTGCCGGTGCCGCCGCAACGGTTGATGGCGTGGATGGGTACGGCCATCGGCCCGTCCTCGTTTGAAGTGGGCGGCGAAGTGCGCGAGGCCTTTGTCACACGGGACGCCGGTTCCATGGTCTGCTTCAAACCGCTCGGCTCCGACGGGAAGTTTTTTGCCGATCTTTACGGTCTGGCGCGTCGGTGCCTGCAGGCCGCGGGGGTGCGGAACATCTTTGGCGGAGACGGGTGTACGTACCGGGGAGAAGACCGGTTTTTTTCATACCGGCGCGATGGAGCAACCGGACGTCAGGCGGCGCTGGTGTGGCGTACCTGAATTCCGTCGCCGTACTTACACGGGTTCCAGCGGCAGCGATTTTCCTGGATTCAGAATTCCCCTGGGATCAAACACGCGCTTGATGTCACGCATGAGTCGCAGGGTTTCCGCGGGGATTTCCCAGCCCGCGTAGTCGCGTTTTTCGAAACCCACACCGTGTTCGCCGGAAAGTGTTCCCTCCAGCGTCAGCACCAGGCGGAAAAGATCGTGCACGCAACGCTCCAGGGTTTCCGTCGGTTGCAGGGACTCGGGACCCGTCAGTAGGTTGACGTGCAGATTGCCGTTGCCAGCATGGCCGAAGGTGACCGTCCGGACGCCGTGCTGCTTTGAAAGTCCGCGCACGCCGGCCATCAGTTCGGGCAGGCGCGAGACGGGCACCGCCACGTCTTCATTGATTTTGCGGGGCGCCAGCTTGCGCAGCGCCGGGGACAGCGCCTTGCGGCACGTCCACAGCGCCGCGGCTTCCGTTTCGGAGGCCGCCGCCTTGAGTTCGATCAGGCCCGCACCACCCGCGGCTGCCGCTACCGCGCTGACCGCGGAACCGATGGTGTCGGCGTGACCGTCCACTTCAATCATGAGAACCGCCTCCGTCGCGGGGGGTACGGCAGGGCCCTGATCGGCGGCAGGCAGGTGGTTTCGCATGAAGTCCTGGGCGAGTCGCACCGAATCGCCATCCATGAATTCCAGCGCGCAGGGTATTTCCGGCTGGGCCATCAGCCGCGCCACCGCGGCGGCCGCGTGGATTTCATCCCGGTAACAGGCCCGCAGGGTGCGCACAACCTCGGGTCGGGGCAACAACTTGAGCGTGGCTTCCGTGAGGATGGCCAGCGTGCCTTCGGAGCCCACCAGCAGGCGCGTCAGGTCGTATCCGACCACGCTCTTGGTGGTGTGACAGCCGGTTCTCAGAGTGCGACCGTCCGCGGTGACGGCGCGCAGGCCCAGCACGTTGTCGCGCCCCGTGCCGTATTTCACGGCGCCCGGTCCGCCCCCGTTGGTGCCCCGATTGCCGCCCACCGTGGAGTAGCCGAGGCTGGTGGGATAGGGTGCCCAGAA
>JAKEEJ010000083.1 GCA_022616655.1 Nevskiales bacterium
CGGGCCGTCTTGTCCTGGGAAATCGCGCCCAGGGACACGAACGGGTGCAAAACGTTGTGGCGGCCGAGCGTCATCGGGCCCTGCAGGACCGCGTGCGGACCGATGCGCGTACCCTCGCCGATTTCAACCTCCGGCCCGATCACGGTATACGGTCCGACTTCGACGCTCTCGTGCAGGCGCGCTCTCGGATCAATGAGTGCGGTGGGATGAATCCGGCTCATGCCCGTCCGGAATCTTGGGCGTTTTTCAGCGCGCACAGCATCTCGGCTTCGCAGGCCAGCGCGTCGCCGACCGTCGCGCGCGCGGCGAACTTCCACACGTCGCGTTTGTGGACCAGCAACTGGGCGTGCAGCTGCAGCCGGTCGCCAGGGATCACCGGCCGTTTGAAACGCGCACGGTCAACGCCGGCGAAATACAGCAGGTATCCGGACTCGGGCCGGATGCCGGACTTGAGCACCGCCAGCAGGCCGCTGGCCTGAGCCAGGGCTTCCAGAATCATGACCCCGGGCATGGTGGGCACGCCCGGAAAATGCCCCGGGAAAAACGGTTCGTTGAACGTGACGTTCTTGAGGGCCGTCAGGGTTTCGCCCCCCGAGTAGTCGGTCACCCGGTCCACCAGCAGAAACGGGTAACGGTGTGGCAGCAGCCGCAGGATGTCGCGGATGTCAAACGTCGTCGGACTCACGGCTCGATTCTCCCTGTGCACTGCGTTCAATCCCCAAACGCCGCTCCACCACGACCAGGCGCTCCACAAAGCGCTCCAGACGGTGCAGCCGCGCGATGCTGCGCCGCCATTCGCGCGCGGGCTGTACCGGCAGGCCGGACCCGTACTGCCCCGGCCCCTTTAAAGACTTGGTCACCATGGCGTAGCCCTGGACCACCACGTCGTCACCGATTTCGATGTGGTCGGCGAGCACCGCCGCGCCGCCAATCATACAGCGCGCACCGATGCGGGTTGAGCCCGCAACGCCGACGCAGGCGGCCACGGCCGTGTGCGCCCCGATGTGGACGTTGTGCGCGATGTGAATCTGGTTGTCGAGTTTGACGCCGTTTTCCAGGACGGTATCGTCCAGTGTACCGCGGTCAATGGTCGTGTTGGCGCCGACCTCGACGTCGTCGCCGATGCGCACCGAACCCAGCTGGGGCACTTCTTCCCAGCCTTGCGCTCCGCGCACCAGACCGAAGCCGCGCGAACCGATCACGGCGCCGGGCTGAATCCGGCATCGCATCCCCAGCTGCACTCCCGGACCGAGGTACACCCGCGCCTCCAGGCGGCTGCGATCACCGATCCGCGCCCCGCGGCGGATGACGCTGCCCGGACCCATAAACGTGTGCGCGCCAATCTCGACTCCGGCTTCGATCACGCACTGTGCCGCCACGTGGCTGCTCGCCGGAATTTTGATTCCCGGCGCAATGACCGCGTCCGGGTGTACGCCGGGAATAAATGCGTCGGCCGTGTCGAACAATGCGGCGATGCGTGCGAACGCCAGGTGGGGATCCGGAGCAATCAGGGCGTTCCCACGGAAACCGGCGGCATCGCCGGGGCTCAGCACGACAGCTGCGGCGCGGGTCGCTTCCAGCAGAGAACGGCGGCGGGCATTGAACAGAAACGAGAGTTTTCCGGCTTGTCCGGGCTCCAGCGCGCACACCCCGCGTATTTCCACCGCCGGATCACCGGTCAGCTTGAGCGCGTAGCGTTGCGCCAGGTCGCCCAGCGTAGGCATCGTCGCGGTCGCAGATTTATTTTTTCTTCTCGCCACGGGCACCGGGCTGGGAGAGCCGCTTCAGGACCTCGTCCGTAATATCCATGGCGGGCACGGCATAAACCGGATCCTGCAGCACCAGATCCAGGCCCCGCTCCTTGGCCACCTCGGCGATCGCCTGGGTGATGGCCGCCTGCAGCTCACGTGTCAATTCCTGCTCACGGGCCTGCATCTGCTCGGCGAGCCGGCGCTGCTTGGTGTCCAGATCCAGTTTGCGCGTGCCGATCTCCTTCTCGGTGTTACCGCGCTGCTGTGGACTCATGGCATCGGCTTCGCGCTGGGCCTTTTTGAAATCGTCCTCCAGACTTTGGCGTTCGGCGTCCAGCGCCTTGCCACGCGCTTCAAACTCGGACTTCATTTTTTCGCTGGCCGCTTTGTACTGCGGCGATTCGAACAGCAGGCTTCGGCTGCGGATGGCCGCCATTTTGGTTTCGGCGGACGCGGGCGTTGCGGCCAGAGCGGCGGCCAGAGCCGCTACGACCATCAGACAAACAGGAACATGGCGCATGTCGGCCTCAAATGAATAAACACTCAAAACGGAGTACCAAAATTGATCTGGAAAGTGTCGGTGCGGTCCTCCGGTTGATCGTCCAGCGGGACCGCAAAACTCAGGTCCAGTATACCGAGGAACGGCGTGTGCCAGGTGAAGGCCACGCCCGCCGACTGGCGCAGTTCGGCGAAAGAGAAGTCACCGGGCCGTGCAAAAACATTGCCGACGTCGTAGAACAGACTGGTCCGGGTGGACTTGCCGTCGCTCTCAAACGGCAGAGGGATGATCAACTCTGCCTGGGACGTCGCCAGGAAACGCCCGCCAATCGCCACGGGACCTTCGCCGGCGATGGCGCTGGGTTCGCTCGGTCCCAGGGTGGAGGCGCGGTACCCGCGCACGCTGCGCGGACCGCCCGCCTGGAAATTCTCATAGGGCGGTGGATCCCCGCTGCCATAACGGTCCAGCACGCCCAGGCGGCCGTTCAGCTCCAGGATCGTGTCGAACGCAAACGGCACATAGTGCTGGTAACGATAAATAGCGCGGTAATACTGCAGGTCACTGCCCGGCAGGACGAAATCCAGGTCCAGGCGGTTGAGCGTGCCGTGATCGGCAAAAATTGTCCGGTTGCGGGTATCCCAGGCCAGGCCGGTACGCAGCTCCCAGGTCAAGTAACGCGTGCCGTTTTCCAATGCAAACTGCAAAATGCTGGCGGTACTCTCCGGGAAGGTCGTCAGGGCCGTGTCTTCAACACTCACCCCGGCACGCAGCGTGGCGAACTCGGACAAGGGGATGCCGTAGGTGAGACTGCCGCCCATCACGTTCAGGCTGAAGGTGGAAGACGACACGATGCTCAGACCGTCCAACTCGGTGTAGAACACCGACCAACTCCGGCTGATGCCGTCTTCGGTGAAATACGGGTCTTGCCAGTTGAGACTGAAACGACGTGCAATTTCGTCCGAATTCACCTCGGCCGACACGCTGTTGCCCGTGCCAAATGCATTGGTGTGCGTCACGCTGCCGGTCACCTGAAATCCGGAAGACCCCGAATAGCCAAAGCCGAACTGCACGGAGCCGGCCGGCCGTTCCTTGACCGTGAACTGGATGTCCACCAGGTCGTCGCTGCCGGGCACCGGCCGGGTTTCGACTTCCACGTTTTCAATGAAGGGCAAACGCGCCAGACGCACGCGCGAACGTTCCACGTCGCTCTTGGAGAACGGCGCCGCTTCCAGCTGACGCATCTCGCGACGCAGGGTCTCGTCGTGGGTGCCGGTGTTGCCGCTGAAGTTGATGCGGCGCACGTAGGAACGCCGGCCCGGTTCTACAAAATAATTGAGGCGGACCTCGTGCCGGGTTTCATCCACTTCCGGCAGCGGCGTGACCCGGGCAAAGGCATAACCGGCGTCCGCCAGGGCCGCTTCGATGCGGTTGGCACTCTCGGTAGCCTGTTTGCGTGAAAAAACCGAGCCGGCCGCGGTGCTCACCAATGAATTGAGAAAATCGGGCTGCAGGAAGAGATCGCCCGAAAACCGGTGATCCTTGACGGTGTACACCTCTCCCTCTTCCAGATTCAGGGTGATGTAAATGGATTCCTTGTCCGGCGACAGGGCCACCTGCACCGAACTGATGTTGAATTTGAGGTGGCCGCGGTCCTGATAGTAGGACGTCAGCGTTTCCAGGTCGCCGAACAGCTGCTGTTTCGAATAGCGGTCGCTTCTCTGAAACGGCACCCACCAGCGGGGCGTGTCCAGCCGGATCTGCTCGCGCAGTTGGCTCCGCGAGAAGGTTCTGTTGCCGATGATATTGATGTCCCGGATGCGCGTAACCTTGCCTTCGGTGACGGTGATCTTGAGGCTGACGCGGTTGTTCGGCTCCTCCGTCACCTCCGTAGCCAGCGCCACATCGTAGTACCCGCTGGCGTAATACTGCCGGCGCAGTTCCTGCTCGACCCGGTCCAGCAGGGCGTGACGGAACGGCTCGCCGCTCGCCAGCCCCAGTTGCCGCAGGGATTCATTCAGTTCGTCGCCACCGATCTTCTCGTTGCCTTCGATCGTGAAACTGGAGATGGCGGGCCGCTCGATCACGTTGACCACCAGCACCCGGCCGTCGCGTAACAGCTCCACGTCCTGGAACAGACCCGACGCATACAGCGCTCTGATCGCCTGACGCGCGGTCTGATCGGTCAGCCGGTCGCCCGTCGACAGCGGCAGATAGGACAGGACCGTGCCGATTTCGAGGCGCTGCAAACCCTGAGTACGGATCTCGGCAATGGTGAACGGTTCGAAGGCCATTGCGCGCGCGACGCAGCACAGCGCAAGCAGGACTCCCCAGCGGAGCGATCGGGCGTTCATGAGCGATCAATAAATCAAGCGCAGGATGTCGTTGTAGAACGCCAGTCCCATCAGCGTCACCAGCAAGGCCAGACCGATCCGCTGTCCTAAAGCCTGTACCCGTTCCGACAGCGGTGCGCCTTTGACGGCTTCCACGATGCAATACAGAAGGTGACCGCCATCAAGCACCGGCACGGGCAGCAAGTTCAACACCGCCAGACTGACGCTCACAATCGCAATGAAACTCAGAAACGCCGCCAGTCCGGCGCTGGCCGAATAGCCGGCCACCTGGGCGATCTGGATCGGACCGCTGATGTTCCTGACGGAAACATCGCCGAGCACCATGCGATAGAGCATCTTGAGCGTCAGACCGCTCATCTGTACGGTCTGGGCCACGGCGGCCGGCAGTGCCGCCAGCCCGTTTAACCGGTATTCGGTCGTAAGACCTTCCCACAGTTCCGCCGGAACGTTCACACCGGCGCCGAACCGACCCCGCACACGACCGTCCTGAAGCACTTCGCGACCCACCACGACGGTCACGCGCAGGCGCTCCGCTCCGCGTTGCACTTCAAGGGTCACGGCCGCACCGGGGTGCGCACGCAGCCAAGCGGTCCACTGTTGCCAGGACGTGAGCGGCACATTGTTGTACGCCAGCAAGCGATCGCCTGCCTGGAGACCGGCCGCCGCGGCCGCTTCGCCCGGCAGGACTTCGGACAGTATCGGTGGAATGTCGGGCTGGAACGGAAACAGACCCAGGTCCTCAAACAGAAATTCAGGATCCACCCGAAGACCGGACAGCTCCAGCGTTCGGAGCCTGACCTCTCCGTCCGGCTGCCGGATCTCCAGCGTCAGGGTTTCGGAGTCCAGCGCGAGGCCCATCAGTTCCGCCCGCAGCACCTCCCAGGTGGGCATGGCCTTGCCGTTCACACGCAGAATCTCTTCGCCGGCGCGCAGACCGGCCGCGGCCGCGCGCGACGGAGCGGCCGGCTCGGCAATCACCGGCCGCAAACCCGTCACACCGATCACATACACCGCCCAGTAGGCGGCGATCGCCAGCAGAAAATTGAAAACCGGGCCGGCGGCGACAATGGCCATGCGCGTCCGGACGTTCTGACGGTTGAAGGCGCGGGGAGCCTCCGTGGCGGGCACCGGTCCTTCCCGTTCGTCGAGCATTTTCACGTAACCGCCCAGCGGCAGGGCAGCCACGATGTATTCCACGCCATCCCGACCCTGCCTGCGCCACAGCGGCCGGCCAAAACCGATGGAAAAAC
>JAKEEJ010000084.1 GCA_022616655.1 Nevskiales bacterium
ACCTCGACCCGGCCCTGGACCCGACCCAGCTGAGTTTTACGTACGTCTCCGGCGTCATCGCCACGGACATTGATCAGCAATCGAACGCCTTCAAGGCCGACGGGGACGGCAAGTACGACATCGTCGTGGACTACCCGAACGGCAGCGGTTTCGATGCAAATATGGCATCGGTCTACGACATTACGGGCATCAGCACCCTGACCGCGGATTCGTTTTACTATCTTTCCTTTCCCTCGGGCGGCCACGGCCCGTTTCTCTCGGCCGCACACGTGCAGAATACCGGCGACGGAGACGGCAGCGGCTGGGTGGCGCCGGTCGTGGTTCCGGTTCCGGCTGCGGCCTGGCTGTTGTTATCCGGCCTGGGTTCCCTGTTTGGGTTCATTCGTGTAAGCCGGCCGGTGCCGCTCAGGTTGTACGCTTATTGAGCCGCCTCTGGCGGAGTGACGGCCTGGGAGGTCTGACCGGTCACTACTCGCTGTTCGTCCAGCTTGTCCTGCAGGTCCTGAACCCGATTCTCCAGCTCGACCTGCTTCAAACCCGTCAGGGGTTCACGCTGGACCAGAGCATCGAAGACGCCCTTGTCCGCGTAGCGCTGCAGCAACTCACTGTTGAGCTCGTGCAGCCTGGCGTTCTTGGTCGCGCATTGCTCAAGCTGCTGCCCGCGTTCGGTGGCGGTCTGCTCCAGTTGTCCCTTCTCGGCCAGCGTCCGGTCCAGCAGGGCCTGCGTTTCTTCCAGCCGTCCGCTCAGCGCCGTCGTCGTTTCCCTGGATTTGCGCTGCGCGCCATCCGATTTGGCCTTGAGCGCTTCGAGCTCGGCCTTCAGTTTCGCGTTCTCGGACTGCAGGGCATCCCGCTCGCCGGACAACTGCCGCAGCATGAACTGCGCCTTGGCCAGCGCCTTGGCGTCGGTTGAATCGGCCCGCGCAACGCCCGCCATAACGGAAATGGCAGTCGTCATCAGAATGCATGCATTGCGAAACGACATACATCACCTCCTTCAATCCGAGGTCGCGCCGGCGCGACGCGGGGAAAAGGTCTCAGAACCGCGCATTGATGTCCAACTGCCAGGTGTCAATGCCGAGCGGCGGTCCCTTGATCGCATCCGAGGTCAGGTACCGCAGACTCAACCAGGTATTGTTCGCCAGCGTATAACTGCCGCCCAGGACCCAGCCCTTGGCGTCGGTGCCGCCGAGGTGGAAATCCGAATCGGTGAATGCATCGAGCACCGCGTCGGCGCCGAGCCGGCGGTAGCCCCACAGCGACTGCCAGTCGCCCTGGTTCTGCAATTTCGGCGCGCCGACGGTCAGCTTGAAATACGAGCCGCGGGTGTCTTCTTCGAGCGGAGATATGTACACCGCGCCACCGTTGGTACGGGCAAAGATCTCTGCAAAATCGAAACCGAGATTCTCGACGTAATGGGCGGTCAGGATGACATGGGTCGCGCCGAAGGCCGCGAGATCGAGCGAGGCGATAAAGTCCAGCTCCTTGAATTCCGAAGCCAGAGCGTACAAAGGACGATCCGCGGGAGGATTTGGATCCTGAATATCGTACAGCGTATTGCCTTTCTGCACGTACTGGGGCGCGGTGTAGTCGAGCAGGTCACTGCCGGGGGCGTTTTGCTGCCCGACGATGCCGGTATACCGGTAATAGGACGTTGCAGCCGACAGCTTGTTTTTTTTGAATTTCCAGTCAAAGCCGAGCTGCGCGCCGTAGAGCCATTTGTCGTTCCGGTTGAGATCGAACTCCTGCAGCGGAAACGCGCCCAGCGTGAGAAACGGCGCAAACCGGTCGCGGCTCGGCTCTATCGCCCGCCATACCCAGGGACTCAGCGTGGCCGCCACGCCGTCAAAATTCAGATCCTCGTCCCAGATCAGTTCAGTGCCGAGAAACGGGTTCGGCAGGCGCCCGCCTGAGAGCGTGAGGCCCGGCGGCTGATAGCGCAGAAAGGCCTGGTCCAGCAGCAACTGGCTCGAGCGGAAACTGTTGCCGAGGGTCTGGTTGGTTGAGACCGGGTTGCTGCTGCTGCCGGTGGCGATGCGGGCAACGGCGTTCAGCTCCTCGGTCACTTTCGCCAGCAGACCCAACCGCAGGCGCAGGCGCGCCGTGTCGCGGTCCTCAGTGGTATTGATGAAATCCTCCGGCGCGGAGGTCTCGCTGCGCCGCTCGTTGATGCGCTGGATGTTCTTGTAAAACAAAGTTGCATTGCCGTCGGCGTATTGATCCAGCTGAGCGCGCAGTCGGATGTCGCCGAACAGCCCGATGCGGTTGACCCAGGCCGGAAATGCGTCGGGCATTCCCCAGCGTTCGCGTTTGGCTTCTTCGAGAATGTTCTGCACCACATCCTCACGCACCCGCGGACGGATCTGCTCGATGATTTCCTGCTTCACCGGCTCGGGGATGTAGGGCACGCTGAGGCTATCGGCCGGCGGCTCCACCGGAGTACCGCTCGCCGGCGGCGCCGCGGCGGGCACTGGCCGCCGCACTTGCTGCATGACGCGCTCGACAATGGCCGCGGATTTTTCCGGCGGCAACACGCCCTGCTGCACCAGTTCATCCACCAGGCTCTCGATCGCCTGGCGTAATTCGGCCGGTTCCGTTTTTTCCGCCGCCGTGCTCCATCCTGAAAACAACGCCAGACCCAAGACGGTGGCGAGCACCTTTCTATTCATCCCGCAGCTCCGAAGTTTTATTTATTTGGACCGGCCCCAGACGCCGTTTCCCTTTCATGACCGTGTCTTGACGCCCAGCCGCACCGGCTGAGGCATCTCCCCCGGCGGCGGCTCCAGAACTTTTCCGACGAAGCCCGCAATGACACTCTTCAGGCGCCGATCGAGCTCGGCGTCCCCGGTCAGGGCCGACAGTTCGGCGCGTTCGATGCGGCCGGTGGTTGCAATCCACAGCTTCAGCTCGACGGCATAGCTGTTCCGCCGCAGTTTCCGGTCTTCCGCAATCCAGTCGCGGATATCGGCGGCGAGACCCGCCGAATAACTTCCGAATGGAACGCCGATGCCGGCCCCCGCCTTGCCACGCCGGATGGTGGGCCCGCTGCCGCTGGTGTTCTCGGTTGCGACCGGATCGCTGGCGTCCATGGGGACGTCCTCGGGGACATCGATGGGCGTCTTTTCGATCTCGGGTTCCGGCGGTTTCTCCACCGGCGGCGGAGGCGGAGGCGGGGGCAGCAGCGATACTTGCTGGATCCGCACCGGCCGCGGCGCGGGCGTGCTGTTCAGATAATTGATCAGCAACCAGACCAGACCGACCGCCACGCCCACTGCGGCGCAGATCCCCAACGCCGGAAGGTAACGCCGATAGTGTTTGAAGGGCGCCAGCGAATGCCCGGCGGCGGAGGCGGATTTGACCGGAGCGGGAGCAACAAACGCCCGGTATTCGCCGGTGGCCATTGCCTCCAAAGCGGCGGACGCATGTAAATGCGAGACGGCACCGGCCTGGCCGGCAGACAGGCCGGCCGGCAGTTTACGCGGGCGTGGGTCTGAGGCCTGCTCGGCCTGGATGCGATGGGCGCCTGCCAAGGTCACGAGTGTCCCTACTGACTGAGCCGCTGGGTAACCAAGCCGAGCTGGGTGATTTCCAGCCGGCCCAGAAGATCGAGCACGTCTACGACTTTCTGGTACTGCACCTGCGCGTCGCCTTTGACGACCACGGGCAACTGCGGATTGTTGGCTTTGAGCAGGCGCAGGCGGGCTTCGAGGTCGGCCAGGCTGACCGGATACGTGTCGAGATAGATCGTCCCGTCCTGGGCGATGGTGATGGCGCGGGTCTGCGGTTTGGCCAGGCTCGGCGTGGTGCTGGCCTTGGGCAGATTGACCGCGATGCCCTGCACGGTGGCCGTCGTCATGATGATGAAAATCACCAGCAAAACGTACGCCAGGTCCAGCATCGGCGTGACGTTGATGTCGTCATACAGCTTGCCTTCGTCCTGTACCTGCATGGCGCCCGTCCCCTTTCGTGCTCAGTTGCTGTACTGCTCGGCGATCCGGCTCATGAACTCGTCGCAGAACGCACGCATGTCGGCGTTGATGTCGCGGATCTGCGCACTGAGATAGTTGTATCCGAACAGCGCCGGAATGGCGACGATGAGGCCGGCCACGGTCGCCACCAGGGCCGCCGCGATGCCCGGCGCAATGGCGTTGATGTTGACGTCGCCGGTCGCTGCGATGGCCGCGAACGTGATCATCACGCCCACCACCGTGCCCAACAATCCCAGAAACGGGCCGCCGGAAATCGCAATCGTCAGCAACACCATGTGCTCGTTGAGCTTCTGAAGCTCGCGCACGTAGGAGGCATCGAGCACCGCGCGTACGCCCGTGAGGGCGTGCTCGCTCAAACCGCGCTGCTGCGCGCCGACCGAGCGGCCGGTGCGTTCCTTGATGTCGTGAATGCCCGTGTGATACAGCTGATACAGCGTCGCACTCTGAAAGTGGTCGTGCTTGCCGAACAACGCGGACAGCAGGGCCGAATCGCGCAGCTCCGGGTCCTCGTTCGCTTCGTCGTCCTGGTCCAGGGCGTCGGCCGTGGTGGCGTTGATGCGCTTGAAGCGGTGCAGAAAGGCCTGATTGTCTTTGCGCACGCGCGTCAGCAGCACGGCCTTCCCGACCATCACGGCCCAGCTGATGGCTGCCATGATCGCCAGCAGAAAAATCACCACCCAACCGTCCACGGTGACACTGCGCAGAATCGTACCGAAGTACGAGGTGCTGCCTCCTTCGCTCGCCTCGTCTCCGTACGTGACGACGCGGCCGTCGGCGCCCTGGCTGCGGACCGCAAACCGGAGCCAGTCGGCGTTGCGTGCCACGCGGGACACCTGGACCTCGTCCACTTCGGCGGTCAGCGGGTTACTCCCGCCAGCGGAGGCGCCCAGGGTCAGGGCCAGACTGGCAGAGGTGAGTGGCGCCTCAACGGAGGCTGTTTCGGCAGCGTCGAGATACAGCGAAACCTTTCCGTTGAACACGACCAGTGCCACGTGATGCCAGCCGCCGGGCGCGATCTGCGAGCGGGCGGTGTCGTGCCGGTTTCCACCGACCACGGCGCGCGCATACACACTGCTGCCGTCAATGCCGATCACCAGCGACTGATGACCGCCGTTGGCGTCGAGGAGATAAGCGTCCGCCTGCGGAGCATCAACCTTGATCCAGGCCGAAAACGTCCAGCCCTTGTCCGGCACGAACTGCAACGACTCGGACGCCGGCACGCTCAGTCCACCCTGGCCGGCGAAACTCGCCCCCGCGCCAACCAGGGCGGCGGAACTGGCCGCCACCGGCGCCGGCGCCACCGGATGGTTCCCAAAGCCGGTCGCGTCCTTCCAGTTCGCCGCCACCGAATCGAAGTGGTACACCAGCACCTGATCGGCGTCATACGTCCCGGCCGGATCGTCGGCGCCGGCCGCGGCTTCGTTACCGTAGTACATCGAGACCGTTTCCGGCTCGTCCGGCGCGAGCCGCGGCGCTTTGACCCAGATCAGCGCCATTTCATTGACCGGATCGAACTTCTCGACATGGTGCTTGAGCACCGTTTTGCCGTCGGCGGCAACAAAGCGCAGGTCGGCGGCGCCGTCTTTAAGGCTGAAAAAGGACTGGAAATTGCCACTGTGCAGGCGCACCAGCACGGGCACCTCGGTTACCGCGGCTTCGAGATCCGCACCTTGCTTGGACGGGTCAAGCTTCAACTCCTTCCGGTCCGGCCAGTCGTCGTTCCAGGCCCCGTACGAGGGACCGGGGACCAGGGCGACACCCAGCAGCCACGCCAAGGCGAGGGAATAAATACAGCCAGCCCTATCGTGTCCAGCCATACCGTGTTATTCCCGACGGGTTCGTGACCAACGAAGGACTGTAACGATGTGTCATTACATACTTGTTACAGTTTGCGCCCGGCAGCGGCCAAAGCCGGCCGAGCCCGCCCGCTCACTGCGCCTGCCTTCTGCAGGCAAGCAAACTCGCGCCCCCCTTTGCAAAGGGGGCCGTGAGGCGCATTGGCGCCGTGCGGTAATTGTTAACAGGCCCTAACCCTTAGCCCTTTTCTTGACGACAAACTGCCCGTTCGGGGCCGCCACGTCGGTGACAATGATCTGCCACGGCAGGTATTTGAAGCCGTCGTTTACCGCGTCAATGCGGTACGTATGGCCGGCGCGGGCCCAAAACACCATCGGGTGCTCGGCACCCGACTGCACAACGCCGTCCCCTGCCCTGGGCTGGTCGAATGGGGGGGCTGCTTCGGCGCCCACGGCGATGGTCACGGTGAAAACGTACTGACCCTCCGGCACCGCGAACGTACAGGATCCGGCCCGGCCGCCGCGCTCACGGTCACCGTTGACGGCCATCACGGCCACGGCCGCGCCGCACTGCACGGTGGCCGTTTCTGGAAGCGGGGGCGATACAGAAACCACCGGGTCGGACGACGGCGTCTGGCAGGCCACAACGCCTGCAAGCAGCAGTGGGCAGAGCCCGCGGGATACAGCAGCCTTATTTCGGCACCTCACTCCTCACCTCTTCTGTCTTAAAGCTGCCGCTCGTTGTCGCCGAAGCCCAGCACTTCGACATCAATGTCCGACAGGTTGTCGTCCGTGAGACCCGCGGGACTGGCCAGATCGTCGGTCACCTTGCTCGCGCCGGAGGCGGCGCCGGCCGCGGCCACGGTGCCCGCGACGTTGCTGTCGGCTACCGGCAGTCCGGTGGCCAGGCCGCCGACCTGGATATTGTCGGCGCCGACGACGCTCAGCGCCGCGATGTTGAGATTGCCGAGCGCGCGGATGCCCGCCTCGCCGGCGTTGACCTCGCCTTTGGGCGCAATCAGGTCCACGTCGCCGGGCGCGACGTCCGGGTTGGCGCG
>JAKEEJ010000085.1 GCA_022616655.1 Nevskiales bacterium
ACACATGACGCGGCGTCAGCGCCATGCGCCAGGTACGGCCCCCCTTGTGACTGATTAAGATAATGTCCATTCCAAGCTTCGTCTCATGCTTCGAGTCATGCCCCCGGACGCACGCAAACTTTCCGACTGGCTGCACCGGCAACCCACGACGGTACGGGAAGCGCTGTCCCGCTCCGAACACCTGGTTCAGGTCAACCGCGCCTTTCAGGACTGGCTGCGGCAACCCTGGACCGATGCCGTTCGTCTCGCCATGCTCGATGACACCGCCGCCGTGTTCCATGCCGACCACGCGGCCGCCGCCACCGTGTTGCGTTTCCACAGTCCGGCCATCCTTGCCTGGCTGCGGCAACGCTATTGCCCGGCCTGTACCTCAATAGAAATCAAAGTGCGGCCAAGCACTTAAACAGGACTTTGCAGTCTAAACGTGAGCTTGTGCCGCGTGCAAGCCGGGGGTAACAGGCCCTGTGCGGCCAATGCCAGAATGGTTTTAATTCAAAGGGATACAGTTTGAATCAGGCCAGAGCCGCCATACCGCGTACGTAGGCGATGGGCGCCCGGGACTCGTCCTCGAACGTCACCACCTCCCAGGCCCGACGGTCAGTCATCAGAGCACGCAACAGGCGGTTGTTGATCTGGTGACCGGATTTGTAACCGGTATACGCGCCAATCAGGCTGTGGCCCATCAGATAGAGATCGCCAATCGCATCCAGAATTTTGTGACGGACGAACTCGTCTTCATAGCGCAGGCCCTCGTTGTTGAGCACGCGGTATTCATCCAGCACCACGGCATTGTCCAGACTGCCGCCCAGGGCCAGACGCCGGGCCCGCAGGGCTTCCACGTCGCGCATGAAGCCGAAGGTACGGGCTCGGGAGACCTCTTTCACGAAGGAGGTGGTGGAAAAATCAATGGTGGCGGTCTGGCGACTGGTTTTGAAAACCGGATGGCGGAATTCGATGCCGAAACTCACCCGGAACCCATCGTAGGGCTCAAACCGGGCGAATTTGTCGCCGTCCTGTACCTGCACGGGCTGGCGGATGCGGATGAACCGCTTGGGCGCATCCTGCTCCTGAATGCCGGCGGACTGGATGAGAAACACAAACGGGCCGGAACTGCCGTCCATGATCGGCACCTCGCCGGCGGACAGCTCAATCACACAATTGTCAACGCCCAGGCCGGCCAACGCCGACAGCAGATGCTCCACGGTGGCGATGCGTACGCCGTCCTTGATCAGGGTGCTGGCCAGCTCGGCATCACCGACGTGCTCGGCGCGCGCTGGAATCTCGACCGGCTGTTCCAGGTCCACGCGGCGAAACAGGATGCCGGTGTCCGGCCCTGCGGGCAGCAGCGACATGAACACTTTCTGCCCCGAATGCAGACCGATGCCCGTGGCCCGGATCGAATGATTAAGGGTACGCTGTCTGAGCATTATGAATGTTCCGCGTCCTGAATCTCGTACGGAGCTGATTCACAACGCACGATCGCACGTGGGCGCGCAGTTTAACATGCGGCGCGCCCTCTAATCGGCCTGCGCCCGCAGAAACGCCGGGATGTCGAGCAAGTTTTCGTCATAGACCAGCTCGCGGATCGGATCCGGAACCGCCCTGGGCTTGGCGCGATGGATGGCGGGCTCATCCAGATTCGCGGTACGCTTGGACTGCGCGGTGGTGATGGAAGTCACGACCGGGTTGGTGCCCGCCGCCGCGTGCGCTCCGCCGAGACCGGTGGCGACCACCGACACGCGCAGCTCACCGTTCAAGCCGGGATCAAGCGAGGTGCCAAACTTCACATCCGCGTCTTCGTGCGCAATTTGCATGACCCGGTCGTTGATCCGGCGGATTTCACCCATCTTGAGCGATTTGTCGCACGCAATATTGAGCAGAATGCCGCGCGCGTTCGACAGCTCGAGATCGTCCAGCAGGGGACTGGACAGGGCCGCCTCTGCCGCCCGCACAGCACGGTCTTCGCCGGTGGCCGCGCCCATGCCCATCATGGCCTTGCCGCGGTTCAACATCACCGTGCGAACGTCGGCAAAGTCCACGTTGATCTGGCCCGGTCGCGTGATCAGGTCGGAAATGCCCTGCACCGCGTTCTGCAGCACGTCGTTGGCAGCCTTGAAGCAGGCCTCGGCTTCGGCGTCCTCCCCCAGTACCAGCAGCAGCTTCTCGTTGGGAATCAGGATCAGGGAATCCACGAACCGTTCCATCTCCTCGATGCCCTTGAGGGCGGCGTTCATGCGCTTCTTCTGTTCGAACACGAACGGCTTGGTCACCACGGCCACGGTGAGAATGCCGAGTTCCTTGGCGATCTCGGCGATCACCGGCGCGCCGCCGGTGCCGGTGCCACCGCCCATGCCGGCCGTGATGAACAGCAGGTCCGTGTGCTCGATGAGTTCCCGGATGCGGTCCTTGTCCTCCAGTGCGGCCTGGCGGCCGACTTCGGGATTGGAGCCCGCGCCCAAACCGCGCGTGACAGCGGCACCCAGCTGCAGGATCGCGGTGGTCTTGCATCGCTCCAGGTGCTGCCGGTCGGTGTTGGCGCAGACGAAATCCACGCCGTCAATGCCGGTTTCCACCATCTGATTGACCGTATTGCAGCCGCCGCCGCCCACACCGATCACGCGGATGATGGCCCGGTCGCTTTTTCCGTCGGTTACTTCGAAGATCTCACCCATAACACCCTCCTGGCGTGGAATACACGCCGCTGTGAATTAAAAATGTCCTTTGAACCAGGTCTGCACGCGGCTCAACCAGTAGCCCAGACTGTCCGCGTCCGGTTCCGGGCTCCCCTGTATCTGCTGCCGCCCGTAGAGCAGCAGCCCCACGGCGGTGGAATAAATCGGGTTTTGCGCCACGTCGGTCAGTCCGGAAATGTTCTGCGGCACTCCCAGCCGGACCGGCAGATCGAACACTTCCTCGGCCAGTTCGATCACGCCCTCGACCTTGGCGCTGCCGCCGGTCAGCACCACACCGCCGGCGATGGCGTCGTAGAAATCGCTGCGGTGCAGCTCCTTGCGGATGAACTGGAACAGCTCCAGGTAACGCGCCCGGATGACCTCGGTCAGCGTCAGCCGTGACAGCTTTCGCGGCGGCCGGTCACCCACGCTCGGTACCTCGATCTCATTACTGCTTTTGATCAGTTGCGGCTGGGCACAGCCGTACTTGAGCTTGACGTCTTCGGCGCTCTGCGGCGGGGTGCGGAACGCCACCGCGATATCGTTGGTCACCTGATTGCCGGCCACCGGAATGACCGCGGTATGGCGGATCGAACCGTTTTTGAACACCGCGATGTCGCTGGTCCCGCCACCGATGTCCACCAGGCAGATGCCCAGTTCGCGCTCGTCGGGCTGGAGTACTGCGTAGCTGGACGCCAGCTGCTCGAGAATCAGTTTGTCCAGGCGCAGGCCGCAGCCCTCGATGCAACGCCGGATGTTTTGTGCGGCGCTCGCCCCACCGGTCACCATGTGCACCTTGGCTTCCAGGCGCACGCCGGCCATGCCCACCGGCTCCTGGATGCCTTCCTGTCCATCCACGATGAACTCCTGCGGCACCACGTGCAGCACTTTCTGGTCCGCGGGAATCGCCATCGCCCGGGCGGCGGCCACGACCCGCTCCACGTCGTGCGGGCTGACCTCGCCGTGACTGACCCCGACGATGCCCTGCGAATTGAAACTCTTGACGTGGGAGCCGGAGATGCCCGCAAACACCGACTGGATGCGGCAGCCGGCCATCAGTTCTGCCTCCTCCACCGCGCGGCGGATGGACTGAGTGGTGGCTTCGATGTTCACCACCACGCCCTTGTTCATACCGCGCGAAGGGTGCGAGCCCAGGCCGACCACTTCCAGACGTCCGTCCTGGGTCTGACCGCCGACGATGGCCACCACCTTCGAGGTCCCGATGTCCAGTCCGACAATCAGATCGCGCGCGCCCTTTCTAGTCATGGCGTTTCTCCGCGTGGACGCCGGCGCCTCGGGCATCCGGGGCACGGGTGTCTCGCCAGCCGACCGCAAATCCATTGATGTAGTGAAGGTCAACATAAGCCACCTCCTGTAAGCGCTCGGCGAGCGCCATGGGTACCGGACCGGTCAGTCGCGCCGCGGCTTCCAGCGGCGCCTCCCGACCCAGCCTGAGTGTGATTCCATCCGCCGTAACGGCGGTCCATTCCCCGCGTGTGTCCAGCTGCAGTTGCACCGGCACAAACGGTGTACCGGACAAGTGCTCCCGCAACGCCTCATAAACGTCCCGCACGCGGTGTTGCTGCCCCCCAGGGCCCGCCAGCTGCGGCAGATCCGTGGGCAGGGCCGACGCTTCGGGAATAAACACCACGCCGTCTTCCGAGAGCAGAGCCTCGCGATCCCAGCGGGCGTACGGCCGGTGTTCCCAAACCTGCACACGCACGCGGGCGGGCCAGAGGCGCTCAACCCGCGCACGCGCCACCCAGGGCAGGGTTTCAACTGCGACTTTTACGCCGTCGAGATCCAGTGCGTAGAAACTGTTTTGCAGTCCGGGGGCGGCGGCGTGACGGACGGCCTCCGGTGTCACGTGCTTAAACACGCCGGCCACCTCCAGAGTGAGCGGCGCAGAAGACCCTTCCAGACGCGGCAACAGGGGTAACAGAACCGCGACCATCAGCATGGCGGCCAGACCCGCGCCCAGCGCCCGCAGGGCCGGCGGCGATGCCCGTACGGACAAGGCTTCAGCGCGCACGGGCACCTCCCGGTGCAGAATC
This sequence comes from Nevskiales bacterium, assembly GCA_022616655.1. Taxonomy (GTDB): domain Bacteria; phylum Pseudomonadota; class Gammaproteobacteria; order Nevskiales; family Nevskiaceae; genus JACPFV01. The sequence goes on from JAKEEJ010000085.1 coordinate 4,727, forward strand.
GAAGGACGTTTCGAGCACGGCCCAGCACAGTTCGTCGAAAGAAAAACCGGCCGCCCTGGCCGCCATCGGCACCAGTGAGTGCGACGTCATTCCGGGTACGGTGTTGAGCTCCAGCAACCAGGGTTTCTTGCGAGCGTCAAGGATGAAATCCACCCTCCCCCAGCCGCGCGCGCCGATGAGCGTGAAGGCTTGCCGTGCCAGTTCGCCTAGTTTTTTCTCTTGTGCCTTGGGCAGACCGGAGGGGCAGTGGTACTTTGTTTTGTCGGAAATGTATTTGGCGTGGTAATCGTAAAACTCGCCGTCCGGCTCGATGCGGATGGAGGGCAATGCGCGATCGCCGAGCACGGCCACGGTTATTTCCGCGCCCTGGATGAAACGCTCGGCCATCACCGTCCGGCCGTTGCCGCGTGCCAATTTAAAGGCCGCCGCCACCTGCGCCGGCTGCTTGACGATGCTGACACCGACGCTGGAACCTTCGGACGAGGGTTTGATCACGAACGGAGTCCCCAGCGCCCTGGCCGCGACCCGGGCTTCCGCTTCGTTTTCCAACACACGGAAATCGGCCGTCGGTAACCCTTCCGCGCGCCAGAGGCGCTTGGTGCTGAT
>JAKEEJ010000086.1 GCA_022616655.1 Nevskiales bacterium
ATCACCAGCCAGGTGCAGCCGATACTCGCTTTCGGCGAAGCCCTCATTCAAGACTGGCGGAACGCAGGCCTGCTGAAGCCCTCGGTGCTCAAGCCTGTTCTTTTCACCGCAGAGAAATCGCTGCTGCGCAAAGCGCTCGGAAGGTTCAGCGTCAACGATCGAGCGGCGCTGCGCAAAGTCATCAAGACAATTCTGGGATAAACCGGGCAGCGGCCAGGGAAAAATAAAATCCCGCCAGGATTCAAACACCCATCCGTTCGATGGCGATAAATTGCAAGGCATTCGCTATAATCGCCGCCCTGCCGCAGCGCCCGTAGGAACCGGAGCCGTTTTGATGCTCGGGTGGCAGGGCGTTTTGCGTGCCGGCACCGGTACGAAATCAGGAAGACAGGATGAAGAAGTTGCCAAAAGGCGTTGAGATTCTGGGCCCGATGAACGCGGGCTACGAGAAGATTCTCACCCACGATGCGCTGGCCTTTGTGGCCCGGCTGGCGCGTAAACACGAGCCGACTCGCCAGAAACTTCTGACCTACCGTCTGGAGCGCCAGACCCGGATTGACCGCGGCAAGTTGCCGGGCTTTCTGCCGGAAACCCGCAAGATCCGTTCCGGCACCTGGAAAATCGCCGGCATCCCGGCCGATCTGCAGGACCGGCGGGTGGAGATCACCGGCCCGGTGGACCGGAAAATGGTGATCAACGCGCTCAACTCGGGCGCCAAGTGTTTCATGGCGGACTTTGAAGACTCCCAGGCACCCACCTGGGAAGGCCTGATGACGGGTCACATCAATCTGCGCGATGCCGTCCGACGCACGATCCGCTACACCTCGCCCGAAGGCAAAGACTACGCACTGGCCGACAAAACCGCGACGCTGATGGTCCGTCCGCGCGGCTGGCATCTGCCCGAGAAACATCTGCGGGCGGACGGCAAACCGGTCTCCGGCAGTCTCTTTGATTTTGCCCTGTTCTTTTTCCACAACGCCAAAGAGGCTCTCAGGCGCGGCACGGGACCGTATTTCTACCTGCCGAAAATGCAGTCGCACCTTGAGGCACGCCTGTGGAACAGCGTATTTGTGGACGCCCAGAAGGCGCTGAAGATTCCGAAGGGCACGATCAAGGTCACGGTGCTGATTGAAACCCTGTGGGCGGCCTTTGAAATGGACGAGATCCTCTACGAGCTGCGCGATCATATCGTGGCGCTCAACTGCGGTCGCTGGGATTACATCTTCAGCTGCATCAAGACCCTCAAGGCGCGTGCCGACTGGGTGGTCCCCGACCGCTTCCAGGTCACGATGGACAAACATTTTCTGGACAGTTACTCCAAGCTGTTGTGTGAGACCTGTCACAAACGCGGCGCACAGGCCATGGGCGGAATGGCGGCCTTCATCCCGGTGAAGGGCGACGAGGCGCTGAACCGGCAAGCCTACGCCAAGGTGGAAGCCGACAAGCTGCGCGAGGTCAAAAACGGCCATGACGGCACCTGGGTCGCCCATCCGGGCCTGGTGTCGCTGGCCACGCGGGTGTTTGACGAACACATGTCCACGCCCAACCAGGTGCACAAACAGTTCAGTTACGGCATCACGGCTGACGACCTGCTGCAAAAACCGGAGGGACAGATCACCGAGAACGGCCTGCGCATGAACATCAACGTGGGGCTGGGGTACCTCGAAGCCTGGATTTCCGGCAACGGTTGCGTGCCGCTCCACAATCTGATGGAAGACGCGGCCACGGCGGAAATCTCCCGCACCCAGGTCTGGCAGTGGCTGCGCCACGGCGCCACGCTCAGCGACGGCCGCCGGGTGACCCGCGAACGGGTGCTGCAGCTGATGGATGAGGAGCTGGCCGCGTACCGCCGCCAGCTTGGCGACGAACGTTTTTACCGGGGACGTTTTGCCGAAGCGGCGGGTATTTTCGCCCGCCTGTCCACTGCGCAGAGCTGTGCGGACTTTCTGACGCTTCCCGCGTACGATTACCTTGACTGAGAGACCGGCTTCAAATGACCCCTGACGACGGCCATTTCTTGATTTCTTCTTCCCAGAGGACTGTGGCAATGAATCGCGAAGACCAGACTAAAGCCCTGCAAAAGGACTGGGATACCCATCCCCGCTGGAAGAATGTCAAACGCGCCTACACGGCGGCGGACGTGGTCCGTCTGCGCGGCTCCGTGCCCATCGAATATTCGCTGGCCCGCCGGGGCGCGGAGAAACTGTGGGCGCTGTTGCACACCGAGCCGTACATCAACTGTCTCGGGGCGCTGACCGGCGGCCAGGCGATGCAGCAGGTCAAGGCCGGCGTCAAGGCGATTTACCTCTCCGGCTGGCAGGTGGCGGCCGACAACAACGCCTACATGGCGATGTACCCGGACCAGTCGCTGTACCCGGCCAACTCGGTGCCGGCGGTGGTCGAGCGCATCAACAACAGTTTCAAGCGTGCCGACGAAATCCAGTGGGCCCGGGGCGTGGAGCCCGGTCACAAGGAGTACGTGGATTACTTCGCCCCCATTGTCGCCGACGCCGAAGCCGGCTTTGGCGGGGTGCTCAATGCCCACGAGCTGATGAAGTCCATGATCCGCGCCGGCGCCGCCGGTGTGCATTTCGAGGATCAGCTGGCCTCGGTCAAAAAATGCGGCCACATGGGCGGCAAGGTGCTGGTGCCGACCCAGGAAGCCGTGCAAAAACTCGTGGCGGCGCGGCTGGCGGCGGACGTGTGCGGCACGCCGACGCTGGTGATTGCGCGCACCGATGCCGAAGCCGCGGACCTGCTGACCAGCGATGTGGACGGCAACGACAAGCCGTTCCTGACCGGCGAACGCACCTCCGAAGGCTTTTTCAAGACCAGGAACGGCCTGGCCCAGAGCATTTCCCGCGCCGTGGCCTATGCGCCGTACGCCGATCTGGTGTGGTGCGAGACCGGCACTCC
>JAKEEJ010000087.1 GCA_022616655.1 Nevskiales bacterium
GCCGTAGGCAATGTTGTCCGCCACGCTGGCGTTGAACAGCACCACGTTCTGGTCCACCAGCGCAATCTGCCGGCGCAGATCGGTCAGCCGGTAGTCGCGCAGGTCGTGGTCATCCAGTCGCACGCGACCGCGGCTGGGATCGTAAAAACGCGGCAACAGCGACAGCAGCGTGGACTTGCCGCTGCCCGAACGGCCGACGAACGCCACCGTCTGGCCCGGTTGTACCTCGAGGGTGATGCCGTTGAGGGCGGCTTCGCCATCCGTGCCGTAATGAAAATACACGTCCTCGAAACGGATCGCGCCGCGCGCACGCTCCAGCGGCCGCGTACCGCCCGCGGACTCGGCGGGCGTATCGAGAAAGGCAAACAAGTCGGCCGCCGCCACCAGACCACGCGTCAGGCGTTCGCTGATGCCGGTCAGGGCGTTCAGCGGCGAGCGGATGGCCAGCATCGCGCCCATGAAGGCGACAAAGGTTCCCGGTGAGGCGACGCGCAACATGTTGCCGGAAATGGCCAGGTACACAATCAGCGCCACCGCCACCGCGGCAATCAGCTGCACGACGCCGTTGGTGCCGGAGCTGCTGGCCACCAGTTTGAGGTTCTGCCGGCGGATGAACTCGCTGACGCTCCGGAAGCGCGCGGTTTCATGCGCCTCGCCACCGTAAATCTTGACCACGCGCCGGCCGGTGATGGCCTCGTCCGCCACGTGCGTGACACCGCCCATGGATTCCTGCAGACGCCGGTTGATGAGCTTGAAGCGGCGGTTGACGTAACGCACCGAAAACGCCACGAACGGCGCCACGCCGAGCACAATCAATGTCAGCTTCCAGCTCATGAATACCATCACCCACAACAGGCCAAAAATGGTCAGACCGTCCTTGATCATGGCCGTCAGCACGCCGGTGGCCGAATCGGCCACCTGGTGGGCGTGATAGGTGAGTTTGACCAGCAGATCGGCATTGCGAGTCTGGTCGTGGTGCGACACCGGCAGTCGCAGCAGGTGTTCGAAGACGTTCGTGCGCAACTTCACCACCACTTTCTGCGACACCCAGGCCATGCCGTACTGCGAGAGAAACCCGGCCACGCCGCGCAGGATGAACAGTCCCAGGATGGCCCAGGGCGCCCACCGTATGATTCTCGAATCGCCTTCGACAAAACTGCCATCGGTCAGCGGCTGGATCAGGCGGATAAAGGTGACATCCACCGCCGCGAACAGCACCATGCCGAACACCGCCACGAGAAACACGCGCCAGTGCGGCACTGAGTACCGGAGCAGGCGACGGTACACCGCCCCGCCGCTGGACGCGACGGCAAGCATCAGAGAGCAGAATCCGGGGACATGGGCAGATGGTAGCAACAAGCGAACCGCTCTCGCTTACACTGCCACGCTCGAGTCAGGAGTGTCGTCATGCCCAAAACCCTCTTCCAGAAAATTTGTGACAGGGAACTGCCCGCCAGTATCGTTTACGAAGACGAGCACTGCGTGGCGTTCAAGGACATCCATCCCGGCGCGCCGGTGCACCTGCTGCTGGTGCCGCGCAAACCGATTCCGAAGCTTTCGGACTGCGCCCCTGAGGATCAAACCTTGCTGGGACATCTGCTGCTGCTGGCCCCCAAACTCGCGTCCCAACAGGGCTGCGGCGATGCCTTCCGCGTGGCCCTCAACAACGGGGTCGGCGCCGGCCAGTCCGTGTTCCACCTGCATCTGCACATTTTAGGTGGCCGTCCGTTGAAGTGGCCGCCGGGTTAGGCGAGACGGGCTCCTGGCACAGGGTAGGGTTTCATTCTCGTACAATTGCCCGCACAGAATCCTGATCCCTTCACACCGCTGCCGTGCTCCTGACTCCAGAAGAGTGTTCCTGCTGCCTGTCTGATGATTAGTACTGATCGCATTAAACGTGCGTTTCCGCCCCTGGCCTCTGCGTTACGCGAAACCCTGCGCGAAGGGTACCGTCGCTCCGATCTGAGGCACGATATTCTGGCCGGACTGGCGGTGGGAATTATCGCAGTACCCCTGTCGCTGGCACTGGCGATTGCCTCCGGAGTGCCGCCCCAACACGGGCTCTACACGGCCTTTGTCGCCGGCGCACTGATCGCGCTGACCGGCGGCTCGCGCTTCAACGTGTCCGGCCCGACGGCTGCGTTCGTTGTCATTCTGTTCCCCATTGCGCAGCAACATGGACTGGGCGGCCTGCTGGTTGCAACCTTTATGGCCGGACTGATGCTGGTGGCGATGGGCTGGGGCCGCATGGGTCAGCTGATCCAGTACATCCCCTATCCCGTCACCACCGGATTTACCGCCGGGATCGCCGTGGTGATCGCCAGCCTGCAACTGAAAGACCTGCTGGGTCTGGACATGGTCTCCGGTTCTGACCACTTCATCGTGCGCATGCGCGAAGTCCTGAGCGCAGTGGGCTCTGTCAGCGTCCCCGAAATTTCGCTGGGCCTGGCCACCCTGGCGCTGCTGATCGTCTGGCCACGGTTGCGTTTGCCCCTGCCGGCCTATCTGGGCGCCGCGTTCTTTGCGGGGGTCGGGGCCTGGCTTCTGAAAACCCACTGGCCGGACCTGCACCTGATCACCATCGCCGACCGCTTTCAGTACACCCTCAATGGCGAAACCCGGGCCGGAATTCCGCCGCTGCTGCCCGAGCTGCACTGGCCCTGGCGACTGCCCGGCAAGGACGGCGCGCCTCTGGAACTGTCCTTTGGGCTGATCCGATCCCTCCTGGGTCCGGCCTTTGCCATTGCCATCCTGGGCGCCATCGAATCCCTGCTGTGCGCCGTCGTGGCCGATGGCATGACCGGCAAGAAACACGATCCCGACGCCGAACTGGTGGCGCAGGGACTCGGCAACCTGGCCGCACCGCTGTTCGGCGGCATTCCCGCCACCGGAGCGCTCGCACGCACGGCCGCCAGCGTACGCGCCGGCGCCCGCTCACCGCTGGCCAGCCTCACGCACGCACTCTTCGTGCTGGCGGCGATCCTGACCCTGGCGTCGCTGCTGTCGTGGCTGCCCATGTGCGGACTGGCCGCACTGCTGCTGATGGTGGCCTGGAACATGAGCGAACGGAAAAGCGTTCTGCGCATCCTGCGCGTGGCGCCGCGCGGCGACGTGACCCTGCTGCTGAGCTGCTTCGCGCTGACGGTGCTGACCGACATGGTGCTGGCCATCGGCGTGGGCGTGGTGCTGGGCTCCTTCTTCTTCATGCACCGCATGAGCAAGGTGTCCAGGGTGAATCTGGTCGGCGAGGGTCACCCGGCCGTTCCCCCGGGTCTGCCGGGCGACGCGCGGTTTTACGAGATCGCCGGTCCGCTGTTCTTCGGCGCGGCCGAACGCGCGATGACGGTGTTGCGCAATCACGACCGCAGCATGCGCGCTGTGCTGCTGGACTTGTCCGCCGTGCCGACCGTGGACATCTCGGGTCTGATTGCGCTGGAAGAAGTGATTGATGATCTGAATGAGGCCGGCATTTTCGTGGCACTGTGCGGAGCGCAGCGCCCGGTTTTAAGAGTACTGCGCGAAGCCGGCTATCTCAAAGAACACGGCCAGCGCGGGTACTACCCGTCCAGTGAAGCCGCGGTCAAGCATCTGACAGAAATTCTCCGTGAAAACGGGACCCCGACAACCCGGTCAGAAGATAAAGATCAGCAACCGGGACTCGGAAAAAACTAGTCACCGGACTCCGATTTCCGTCCCCCGTCCCCGCTCGTGGGCATGGGACCCGCAAGCAGGGCTGCGTCCACGCGCGCGTCAAACCAGTTCACGCCCCAGTGCAGGTGCGGCCCGGTGGCACGGCCCGTGGCGCCCACCTCGGCCACGAGATCACCCTGCCGCACCTCCTGCCCCGGCTTCACCCGCAGCCGGCTCAGATGCGAGAACACCGAGGACAAGCCGTGACCGTGATCAATCATCAGCGTGCCACCGGTGTAATACAGGTCCGGGGCCGCCAGGCTCACAATGCCGCCTGCGGGCGCGCGCACCGGCGTACCCGACGGCACCGCCACGTCCACACCGTAATGCGGCTGTTTGGGCGTGCCGTTGAGAATCCGCTGGCTGCCGAACACGCCGGAAATCGGGCCCCGACAGGGCCAGATGAACCCTCCGGTGAAATCGGTGCGCGCGGTGTCGCGCTGCCGCGCGGCCTGCACCCGCCGCGCTTCCTCGGCGATGCGCGGCTGCATCTCGAGCGGCGGAGAAACCTGATCCGGCGGCAGTCCGTCAATACGCTGGACCGCATAGGTGCGCACCTGAACGGTGAAAGCGTGCCGTTCCTCGGCGCCACTGGGCAACACCAAGCGCAGCTCCGCGTGCGGCGACTCGTCGCGATCCAGGCCCAGCACGAACTGACCCTGCGGGGACACGCGCACCGCCTGCGCATTGAAGAACACGCGGGCCCCCGGCGCGGTACGACCGAGAATCACATTGCCCTGGCGCCATTCACCGGTGAGCTGAAGCTTGGGTTCAGAGGCGGCGGCGGCCGCTGCGATCACCAGGCTCAGTCCGATCACTCCCCACCTCACCCCTCTCCCACAAGGGAGGGGGGAGTGAAGGTTCCTCCTTTGGCGGGAGGAAGCCGGGGGTGAGATCACAGCCGGCTCTGCGCTTCCAGCCGTGCCACCCCTTCGGCCAGCGGCAGCGTCTCCTGCTGCTCGGTACCCAGCCGCCGCAGTGTGACCGTGCGCTGTTCGGCTTCTTTGCGGCCGACCACGGCGATCACCGGGATTTTCTGGTGGCTGTGCTCGCGGATCTTGTAGTTGATCTTCTCGTTGCGCAGGTCCGACTCGGCGCGCACGCCGGCGCCCCGCAGCGCGGCGCAGACCTCGCCGGCATAGGCGTCCGCATCGGACACGATCGGTGCGACCACCACCTGCACCGGCGCCAGCCAGAACGGCAGCGCGCCCGAGTAGTTCTCCAGCAGGATGCCGATGAAGCGCTCCATCGAGCCGACGATGGCCCGGTGCAGCATGACCGGCACCTTGCGGCCCGAGGTCTCGTCGACGTACTCGGCCCCCAGCCGTCCCGGCATCGAGAAGTCGATCTGCATCGTGCCGCACTGCCAGCTGCGGCCGATCGAGTCCTTCAGGTGGTACTCGATCTTGGGCCCGTAGAACGCGCCCTCGCCCGGGAGCTCGGTCCACGGCACGCCGACCTGCTTCAGCGCGGCGCGCAGCACGGCCTCGGAGCGGTCCCAGTCGGCGTCGCTGCCGACCCGCTTGTCCGGGCGCAGCGCGATCTTGAGCGTCACGTCGGTGAAGCCGAAGGCGGCGTACACGTCCATGGCCTGGGCGTGGAACGCCGTGACCTCCGGCTGCACCTGGTCCTCGGTGCAGAAGATGTGGCCGTCGTCCTGGGTGAAGGCGCGCACGCGCATCAGGCCGTGCAGCGCGCCGGACGGCTCGTTGCGGTGGCAGGAGCCGAACTCGGCGTAGCGGATCGGCAGGTCGCGGTAGCTGTGCAGCCCGGCGTTGAAGATCTGCACGTGGCCCGGGCAGTTCATGGGCTTGACCGCGTAGGTGCGCTTTTCGCTCTCGGTGAAGAACATGTTCTCGCGGAAGTTGTCCCAGTGGCCGGACTTCTTCCACAGCGACACGTCCGCGATCAGCGGCGCGCGCACCTCGTGGTAGCCGCTCACGCGGTAGACCTCGCGGACGTAGCGCTCGACCGCCTGCCACAGGGCCCAGCCGCGTGGGTGCCAGAACACCATACCCGGCGCCTCTTCCTGCTGGTGGAACAGGTCGAGCTGCCGGCCCAGGCGCCGGTGATCGCGCTTCTCGGCCTCCTCGAGCATGTGCAGGTGGGCCTTGAGCTCGTCCTCGGTGGCAAACGCCAGGCCGTAGATGCGCTGCAACTGCGCGTTGTTGGCATCGCCGCGCCAGTAGGCGCCGGAAACCTTGGTCAGCTTGAAGGCGGTGCCGAGCCGGCCGGTGGACGGCAGGTGCGGGCCGAGGCACATGTCGAGCCACTGGTCGCCCTGCCGGTAGATGGTCAGCGGCTCGCCGGGGTCGAGGCCCTCGCGGATCCACTCGGCCTTGAAGATTTCGCCGGCCTTCTCGAAATGGCTCACCGCCTCCGCAGGCGACCAGACTTCGCGCCGGATCGGCAGATCACGCCTGACGATGTCCTTCATCCGCTGTTCGATCTTTTCCAGATCGGCTTCGGTAAACGGTTCGGCGCGCGCGAAGTCGTAATAGAACCCGGTCTCGGTGGCCGGCCCGAAGGTGATCTGCGTGCCGGAGTACAGCTCCTGCACCGCCTGCGCCAGCACGTGCGCGGCGTCGTGGCGGATCACCTCGAGCGCCTCCGGCTTGTCGCGCGTGACGATCTCGAACGTCGCGTCCCGCTCAATCGGCCGCGTCAAATCCCACAGTTCCCCGTTGACACGCGCCACCACCGCCTTCTTCGCCAGGCTGGGACTGACGCCCTGGGCAAGGGCCAGGCCGGTGGGCGGAGTGTCAAA
>JAKEEJ010000088.1 GCA_022616655.1 Nevskiales bacterium
CATCACGGCTTTTGTCGTGCTGGGCCTGCTCTGGGCCGCCTGGGCGGAACTCGATGAAGTGACTCGTGGGTCCGGTACCGTGGTGCCTTCGTCACAGGTGCAGGTGATTCAGAGTCTGGAAGGGGGAATTGTGGCCGAACTGGCCGTGCGGGAAGGCGATATCGTCGAGAAAGACGCCATTCTCGTCCGCATTGACGATACCCGGTTTTCCGCATCGTTCGATGAAGAACAGAGTCAAGTTCAGGCATTGAAGGTGCGCATCGCCCGGCTGGAAGCGGAGGCAAGCGGGGCTTCGTCGTTTAAGGTACCGGAGGAGATCCGGCAGCTCCGGCCCGAGCTGGTGGCGTCCGAGCAGCGCACATTTGAACTGAGAAAGCACGAAGTGGATCAAAGCGTGGCAGCGCTCAAGCGCACGCTGGAGCTGGCAAAACGCGAACTGGCCATCACGGAACCGCTGGCCAAACAGGCGATCGTCTCCGAAATCGACCGCCTGCACGCTCAGCGCGACGTCAATGACTTGAAGGCGAAGATTGACGAACGAATTAATGCGTTCCGTTCGCTGACCAGCCGCGAACTCACCGAGCAGCGCGCCAAGCTGGCGGGATTGGAGGAGGCCATCCGTACGGCCGAGGACCGCGTGACGCGGGCCGTGATCCGTTCGAAGATCCGCGGCGTCGTCAAACAGGTTCAGATCAACACCATCGGCGGCGTGGTTAAGCCCGGGGACACGATCATGGAGATCGTGCCGCTGGACGATACACTGCTGGTGCGGGCGCAACTGAGGCCGTCGGACATCGCCTTCGTGCGTCCTGGACAGCCGGCCACGGTCAAAATCACCGCTTACGACTATGCCATTTACGGTGGACTCGATGGCAAGGTCGAATACATCAGTGCGGATACCATTGCCAACGAGAAAGATGAACGTTTCTTCCTGATTGATATCCGTACCGACCGCAGTTATTTCGGAACCGCAGAACATCCATTGCCGGTCATTCCCGGGATGACGGCCGAGGTGGATATTCTGACCGGTCGAAAGACCGTACTGGCCTATCTGATGAAGCCCATTGACCGGGCGCGGCAACGCGCTCTGCGCGAACGGTAGGTGAAGTCACAAACCTGCGGCCTGGTATTCCCACCGGGATTGTTCGGCACCTCCATGGGCGCCGAACCCCTCGCTGTGCTCGGGGCTTGCGCACCAGTTCGCTCTGCGAACTGCGCGAACCCTCCGGGTTCGAATCCCGCAGAAGCATGCGAACAAAAAAGCCCCTCCATAGGGGCCCTTTTGTTCGCATGGCGCTCCCACCGGGATTCGAACCCGGGTTTAAGCCTTGAGAGGGCTCCGTCCTAGGCCTCTAGACGATGGGAGCGTATTGGGGAGGATTGCAAGGCCGCGTATCATACGCGTGCGCTGTGCCCCCAACAAGGCGTAAATCCTAATAATTTCAAGCAGCAGGCAACGTCATTACAGAGCCCAAACGTATTCCGCCTTCGGAACATTCAATTACGCGTTCTCAGATTACGAGCGGCACGCTCAGGGTGCTCGATACGCTGCAGGAGGCCGGTTTTGAAGCGTACGTGGTGGGCGGCGGCGTGCGCGATCTGCTGACGGGTCTCAAACCGAAAGATTTTGACGTGGCGACCGATGCGCGTCCGGAGCAGATCCGGCGGCTGTTCCGTTCGTGCCGGCTGGTGGGTCGCCGGTTCATGATCGCGCACGTGCGTTTCGGTCACGAGACGGTCGAGGTCACGACATTCCGCGGACCGATCAGCGACACACACGAGCGCGACGCAACCGGGCGTATTCTGTCCGACAACGTTTACGGTACTCTGGAAGACGACGCGTTTCGCCGCGACTTTACCGTCAACGCGCTGTATTACGATGCCCGCAGCGGAATCATTGTGGATTACGTGGGCGGGCTTGAAGATCTCAGAAACAGGACGCTGCGCCTGATCGGAGAGCCCGAATCGCGTTATCGGGAAGACGCGGTGCGCATGCTGCGTGCCGTGCGCATCGGCAACAAGCTGCACTTCCGGCTCGATCCGGCCTGTATCGAGCCGATGCAGCGGCTGGCGCCGCTGCTGCGCGAAATACCGCCGGCCCGCCTGTTCGACGAGATCCTCAAGCTTCTGCTGAATCCGGATGCGGTCGAGAATTTTCGTGCTTTGCACTGGTTACATCTGTGGCAGGCGTTGTTCCCGGAAGTGGATGCTGCGCTGGAACGCGAACCGGAGCGGACTCGCGCGTTCATCGAACGGGCGCTGGCGGGTGCTGCCGAACGCCTGCACCAGGGCCTGCCGGTGAGTCCCGCCTTTCTCTTCGCCGCCCTGTTGTGGGTACCGGTACAGGCGCGCGCGCGGGACCTGGCCGAGCGGCAAGGGCACCCGCTGTTTGTGGCCCTGCAACAGGCAACGGAGGAGCTGATGACGCGTCAGGCCCTGCGGATTGCCATGCCCAAGCGGTTCTCGGTTCCTGCCAGAGAAATCTGGCAATTGCAGCCCCGTTTCGAGCAGCGCCGTGGCGGACGCCCACAGCGCTTTCTGGCCCATCCCCGGTTCCGCGCCGCCTATGATTTTCTCCTGCTGCGGCACCGGTCGGGCGAATCCCTGCAGGAGTCGGTGGACTGGTGGACGGCGGCCCAGCAGGGCGTGCCGTCCCCGATGGCTGACAGTGCATCACCCGTCGTGCACGGGCAAAGACGGCGTCGACGCCGACGGAGCCGCCGCGGCGCTCATCCAGGGCCGGAACCGCAGAGTTGAAATGTCGCGGACGTACGTGGGGGTGGGAGCCAATCTCAAAGACCCGGCCGGGCAGGTACGGGATGCGTTGAGCCGGATTGCGGCCTATCCCGGCTTGATGCCGGTTGCACAATCCTCACTGTACCGCAGCGCTCCGCTGGGTCCTCCGGGTCAGTCGGATTACTGCAATGCGGTGTGTGCGGTTGACACGCCGCTGTCTCCCGATGAGCTGTTGACCGCGCTGCACGTGATTGAACGGAGCATGGGTCGGGAACGTCCACCCGTGCGCTGGGCACCCCGTCTTATTGATCTGGATGTGCTGCTGTATGACACGCTCTGCCTGCGGACCGATCGGCTGGTGTTGCCGCACCCGGAGCTCCACAAACGGAACTTTGTGATGGTTCCACTGGCGGAAATCGCACCAGAACTTGAAATTCCCGGTCTCGGTTCAGTGCGAAAGCTGGCAGAGCAGATGAGCCGCGCAGGGCTTGAATTGATATAGTCGCGCACCATGGAGACCCCCAAACCGGTCACGATTTCCGAGTTGCGTCGCTTGCGCGAAGCGGGTGAGAAGATTGCCTGTCTGACGTGTTACGACGCCTCTTTTGCGTTGATTGAAGACCGCGCCGGCGTGGATCTGGTGCTGGTGGGCGACTCGCTGGGCATGGTCATTCACGGCCGGAGTACCACCACGGCGGTGACCGTGGATGACATTGTTTATCACTGTCGTGCGCTCCGGCCATCACTGAAACGGGCTTTTCTGGTGGCCGACATGCCGTTTCTGTCTTTCGCAACCCGTGATCGTGCGCTGGACGCGGCACAGAAGATGATGCAGGAAGGCGGTGCCGCAATGGTGAAGCTGGAGGGTGGGCGCGAGCAGGCCGACATCGTCGAATACCTGACGGTGCGCGGCGTCCCGGTGTGTGCGCACCTGGGTTTGCAGCCGCAGCAGATCCACAAAATGGGCGTGTTCAAGGTGCAGGGCCGCGAGACCGCGGCCGCGGAAGCCATGGTGCATGACGCCGAAGCGCTACAGCAGGCCGGTGCCGATCTGCTGCTGCTGGAGTGTATTCCAGCCGCGTTGGGCAAGCGCATTGCCCGGAAATCGAAGGTGCCGGTGATTGGCATAGGCGCCGGCCCGGACGTGGACGGCCAGATCCTGGTATTGCATGACATCCTCAACATATCGCCGGCTTTTGCGCAGGGCCGCAAGCCGCGCTTTGTGAGGAACTTCATGGACGGTTCTGGCGACATTGAAACGGCCATCCGGAACTACGTCAGGGCGGTGAAGGATCATTCCTATCCGGCCGCGGAGCATTGTTTCGCCTGATCGTTCCCATGACAAGGGCGGAAAAGGATTTCTGAATGCACCTGGTCCGCACCGTTTCCGAGCTGCACGCCACGCTGCAACCCTGGCGCGCGGCACGCGAAGCCATCGCGCTGGTTCCCACCATGGGCAATCTGCATGCCGGACACCTGTGTCTGATGGAAACGGCGCGCGCGGTCGGTGAATGTGTGGTGGTCAGTGTTTTTGTGAATCCGCTGCAATTTGGACCCGGAGAAGATTTTGAAAAATACCCCCGTACGCTGGCTGCCGACCGTGTATTGCTGGAAAAGACGGGTGTGAATGTGTTGTTTGCCCCCACCGTACAAGACCTGTATCCCGGTGGGTATCCACCGGCCACCGCGGTCAGCGTGCACGGTCCGCTTGCCGAGATTCTGTGTGCGCCATTCCGTCCCGGGCATTTCGACGGCGTGGCAACGGTGGTCAATATTCTGTTCAACCTGGTTACGCCGGCCGTGGCGGTATTCGGCGAAAAGGATTATCAGCAACTGGCAATCATCCGGCAGATGGTGGCCGATTTTGGATCGTCCGTTCGCGTCGTCGGCGTTCCCACGTTGCGCGAACCGGACGGCCTGGCCATGAGCTCGCGCAATCAGTATCTGTCGGCCGAGGAACGCCGGCGTGCGCCCCGGTTGATTGAAACGCTGAACTGGGCGGGAGAACAGCTGAATGCCGGCCGACGCGATTTTGCGGTACTCGCAGAAGAGGCTTGTGTCCGTCTGACCGGCGCGGGGTTCAAGCCGCAATACCTGGATATCCGTGCCCGCGATCTTGCGCCACCGACGACAGGCACTCGGATGTTTGTGGTGCTGGCGGCGGCGTACCTGGGCCGCACGCGGTTGATTGACAATCTGTCAATAGGCCCTGTTTTGCCTTGATTGCAGGCGCTAAACCGCGTCGGCTACACTGTGTGCGCCGTATCCTGCGATCCATTGCAGGGGCCGGGTGCACGCCTCAATGGGCCGCCCGCTTGACCTGATATCTGATGCCGGGTGCATGCCTTGGTGGGCCGCCCGACCGTCTCACCATCAGAGGGATGCCATGCACCTGACTTTGCTGAAAGCCAAGTTGCATCGTGCCTGTGTCACTCACGCCGAGCTGGATTACGACGGCTCCTGTGCGATTGACGCAAAACTGCTGACCGCCACCGGTATCGTCGAGTTTGAACAGATCCAGATCTACAACATCACCAACGGCGAGCGTTTCACCACCTACGCCATCAAAGCCGAACCGGGTTCCGGCGTCATCTCGGTCAACGGTGCGGCGGCACACAAGGCGCGCGTCGGCGACCGGCTGATCATCTGCAGTTACGCCGTGATGGACGCCGCGGCCGCGCATGCATTCAGACCGCGACTGATTTATCTCGACGAACGGAACCGCATCGTTCGCACGGCCAATACCATTCCTGTACAGGCCGCTTGAGCTGCAAAAGCGTTATTTTCTCCGCCGGTCTTGCGGAGATGTCTCTCCAGCAGGTTCCAGGGCGTGCGTAGGAAAACAGCGACCCGAGTGTCCTTGACGCAAAGTCCGCCCTGGCGGGCGCTGGTGACGCATGCGCGCGAGGTTCGGCAGATTCGCATTCTGGATCTGTTCAAGCAAGACCGTGGCCGTGTGGATCGCTTTTCCTGCGAAGCAGCAGGACTGTATCTGGATGTTTCGAAACAACAAGCCACACGCCGCACGCTTCGCCTCCTGTTCAAACTGGCGCAGGCCCGTCGCTTGCCGAACGCCATCCGGCGGCTGTTTTCCGGCGAAGCGGTCAATTCGACCGAGAACCGTGCCGCACTGCACATGGCGCTGCGCAGCCCTCCCGGTACCTTCATGCCAGTGGCGGGCAGGAATGTGGTTCCGGAAGTCTTGGACGTGCTGGCCCGCATGGAACGGTTCGCAGAGTCAGTACGCAATGGCGAGTGGCGTGGATATTCGGGCGAATCCATCACCGACGTGGTGAACATCGGTATCGGCGGCTCCGACCTGGGTCCGCGCATGGTGTGTCAAGCGCTGGCGGCCTATGCCGGAACACTGCGTGTGCACTTTGTCGCCAACCTGGACGGTACCTGCCTGTCCGATCTGTTCAGGCAGCTGACGCCCTCGCGGACGCTGTTCATTATCACGTCCAAAACATTCACCACGCAGGAAACACTGAGCAATGCCGCGACGGCGAGGCGCTGGGTGGTGGCCGCCGGTGGCGAAGCAGCCGTTGGGCGTCACTTTGTTGCGGTTTCAGTGAATGCCGTCGAAGTGCAGCGTTTTGGTATTCCCGCCAAACATACCTTCACGTTCTGGGACTGGGTGGGAGGGCGTTATTCCCTGTGGTCGGCCGTGGGATTGCCTGTTGTCCTGGCCGTCGGCATGTCCCGCTTCCGCGAACTGCTGTCCGGCGCACACGCCATGGACGAGCATTTTCGTGCTGCGCCACTGCCCAAAAACATGCCCGTACTTCTTGGCCTGCTGGGAGCATGGAATACAAATTTTCTCAATTACACCAGCCAGGTCGTCGTTCCTTATGCACAGCGCCTGGAGCACTTTGTGGACTGGCTGGGCCAGTTGGAGATGGAGTCCAACGGAAAATCCGTGGATCTCGACGGGCGCGCCGTAAATTACACGACCACGCCCGTGCTGTGGGGAGGGGTGGGAACCAGCGCACAGCACGCGTTTTTTCAGCTGTTGCACCAGGGGCCGGCGGTGCATCCGGTGGATTTCATTCTGGTGATTGAGCCGGCGCACGAGCTCGCCGACCAGCACCGCCTGCTGTTGGCGCACGGACTGGCGCAGGCCTCTGCGCTGCTGCGTGGCAAAGACCTTGTTACGGTGCAGCGGGAGCTTGCGCCTACGGGGTTGCAGCAACCGTCCGCGGATGTTCTCGCCCGTTCTCGCGTGCTGCCCGGCAACCGACCGAGCAACACGCTGCTGTTACCGCGCCTGGATCCGTATCACCTCGGCGCATTACTTGCGCTGTACGAACACCGGACCTACGTGCAGAGCGTGCTCTGGCACGTCAACGCCTTCGATCAGTTCGGCGTGGAGCTTGGCAAGCAAATGGCACAACGGGGCTTGCAGGTGCTGGAAGAACCGAGCGTACACGCCGGCGCTGGCGGAGAGGACCTTGATCCATCCCTGCAGCGGCTTGCTGCCCGGATCCGGCGTTTACAGAAACACTGAGTTTCAAACACGCACGTTCGAGTCCGGCACGCAGGCTTCCGTGAGGAACATGCCGCCTTTGGATTGCAAGCTGTCACAGTATACTGATCCGTACATAAACAACACCTTCAGGTTACTTAACTTCTGCGCCCGGGCTGGTTTTCATAACCGCCAGTGGAGCTACGAGATCCACGGAACCTTTACTGGAAAAACCCTCGCCTTTCATAGGCGTTTGTGGTAGCGTTCAACAACAGAGTGGGTCCGTGGAGGAGCGCCAGTGAGAGCCCATAAGAACAGTTCGGTAAAGCCGTACATATAAACGCACATTGCGTCAAACGCGCGCGGGCTGTTCGGTACGATTGCCTCCATTGCCCTGAAGATTCCAGATCCATCACCACAATGTGAAGGAGGAGGCCATGAGTCATCTACGCGCAAGGGCAGGTCTGTACACCGGAATTCTGGTAGGCCTGTGGGCCGTTGTGGGAAGCGCCTACGGAGCGCCGCGCTACGTTGATCCCCTGGTGACGGGTCCAGGCATTACGGCAGTTCCTGGCCCTGGAGACCATCGGCACCTTGTCTATGCTCCGGTGACCCCGCAGACGGGAAAACTATTCGTCCACCTTCCAGGGACTCACAGCATCCCGGATCTTTTTAACGATCTGCTCGATACCGCCGCCGATATTGGGTATCACGGCGTCGGTTTGATGTACCCCAACGATGAAAGCATCAATGAGGCTATCTGCGCTACTGACAATGGAGTCCCCGCGTCCGAACTGAACGCCTGCAAAGAGGATGTTCGAGTCGAAATCATTACCGGCGAGGATGTCACCCCGTATGTGGACGTGGATCGTGCCAACTCCATTGAAAACCGCCTCATCAAACTGCTCGAATACCTGCACCAGCAGTACCCCTCCGAAGGTTGGGACACCTATCTGACGAGCCTGACGGGTGGAGCACCGAAATGGGATCGCATCGTGGTTGCAGGCAACTCCCAGGGTGGCGGCCATGCGGCCATGCTGGGCAAGCTCTACCGGGTGGCGCGTGTGAACATCTTCTCCTCGTTGGAACCGGCCACCTGGACCACCGAGGTACTTGTCACGCCGGCGAGTGACTATTTCGGGTTTGTGCATACGGAGGATCCGCGATACGGAGCCTTTGTGAACTCCTGGGACAATCTGCAGATCCCCGGTCCACTGACGTCCATTGACGGACTGCTGCCACCTTATGGCGGCTCGCACCAACTGGAATCGTCGGTTCCCGTGACGGGCAATGGTCACAGCGCCACGGCGAGTGATGGCGCTACCCCGCTGGATGGAAATGGCGATCCGCTCTATCGGGATGTCTGGGCTTACATGATGACCGGAGAAGGAGGCAGTGTGTTCCCTGAAGGAGGTAGTACTGCGGCATCTACCGGCGGCAGTGCGATGGATCCGCGCGCGCTGTTGCTGCTGCTTTTGATAACCATGTTCTGGGTGCGCTCGCGTTGCGGAACGCTGGCAAACGGGTGTTACAACGAATATCAGCAACCCTGATTACTGATCTGTTTTAAAACGAAAAGAGACTGGATTATGTTTACGAAAACCAAGTGGTTTCATGTTTCAGCCGGGCAGCGCAGCCGGTGGGCCCGATTCATTTTTATTGCCGTTGTTTCGGTTGGCATCTTCACGCTCTTCGCGCCGCCTAACGCCCAGGCTTTTGAGATACTCGATGAACTTTCTTACCTGGATAAACCCGACCTGTCACCGTATGGCGTGGTGAAGAAATCCCGCATGGTGTACGAACAGTCGCTGTGGCTGCCGGGGGAGGACCGCACCCAGTTGCCACAACAGTCCGTGGTGCAGGACTTTATTGCCAGCAACTATGCGGACTACAGCGATATCCTCATCATTGACATTGAGTCCATGGCGTTGAAAACCAGCGGCGACATTGAGACCCATCTGGATACCTATGTAACGATCATGCAGTGGATCGCCGAAGCCGCGCCGCTCGCCAGGCTGAGTCTGTATGGAAAACCCCCATCGCCGGATCCGAGCAAGGCATCATCCGATCCATCCAGCTCGTCGTATCAGACCTGGCAGTCCTGGAACGACCTGTATACGCCGCTTACGGCCGAACTGGACGTTCTGAGCCCACAGAACTACACGCTGACCACGGATCAGACGTTCTGGTACAACACCACCCGCGGGTACATAGCAGAATCCAGACGCATTGCCCCCGGCAAGCCCGTCTATATATTTATGCAACCCGTCTACAACCCGGCCAACGCACAACCGCCGGAGCTGAGAAGCACGCCGATCCCCTACGACTACTGGTATTTCCAGCTGCAATCCGCCAAAGACCTGGGTGCCGACGGCGTGGTGTTCTGGAGGGTAGCCAAGACAACGCCCTGGGATGAAAACGCGGAATGGTGGCAGGCCACCAAAGACTTTCTTGCTGCCAACCCTCCCGTTGATACGGAGGCCCCTTCGATCCCAGCCGCCCTGACCGCCACGGCGCTCTCTGCCAGCCAGATTGATCTTGTGTGGCAGGCGTCCACGGACGATACGGGTGTCACCGGCTATCGGGTGGAACGGTGCACGGGCAGTGCCTGCACCGACTTTACCGAGATCGCCGCTCCGGCCGGCACGAGCCTGTCCAACACCGGACTTGCCGCCGGTACAACGTA
>JAKEEJ010000089.1 GCA_022616655.1 Nevskiales bacterium
CAAGCCCGGTGAGCTGTCCGGCGGCGAGCGCCAGCGCGCCGCGGTGGCGCGCGCGCTGGTCACACGGCCGGCCTGCGTGCTGGCCGACGAACCGACCGGAAACCTGGACAGCGACAACGCCGCCCAGGTCTTCGAACTGATGCTGGAACTGAATCGGGAGCTGAACACCAGCCTGGTGATTGTCACGCACGACCGGCAGCTTGCCGCGCGCCTGGACCGGACATGTACCCTGGATCATGGGCAGTTGATCTCCGCGCCCTGATTCTTTTTTTCACCGCAGGCGTGCTGGGGGCGCACGGTCTGTCCGCCCTGCCGCCACCGTCCTGGTTGATTCTGGCGAGCTTGCCGGCGCTGCTACCCTGGCGCGGGCGCGCCGTATGGGCGGCCACCGTGCTGGGCGCACTGTTGACCGTGTGGCGTGCCCAGGGTTTACTCGACGAGCGCTGGCCGGCGGACCGGCACGGCACCGATCATTGGGTCGCCGGCACCGTTGTCAGCCTGCCCGAACGCGAGGGCGAAAACTGGAACTTCCTGTTCGAACCACACGACGAGCAATTTCCACGGCGCCTCAGCGTATCGTGGTACCGCACGCAGGCCCTGCTACAGGGCGGGGACTGCTGGCGTTTTGAGCTCCGGCTGCGCACACCGCACGGCTCGCTGAATCCCGGCGGTTTCGATTACGAAGGCTGGTTGTTCCGGCAGGGGATTGGCGCCCGCGCCACGGTACGCAAGGCCGAGCGTTGTACCGCGGCGCGCTCCGCTCCGGTGCTGCGATTGCGGCAGGACTGGGTGGGCCGCATCCGGCAGGCCGTGCCGGAGGCGCGCGCGGCCGCGATGCTGGCGGCGCTGACGGTGGGCGACACCTCCGGCTTCAGCGACTCGGACTGGGACCGGTTCCGCGTCACCGGCACCAGTCACCTGGTGGCGATTTCCGGCTTCAACATCGCCATCGTGGCCGGCGTGGCCTTTTTCCTGTGCCGCTGGCTGTGGTCGCTGATTCCGCGCCTGTGCCAATGGCTGCCGGCCCAGCGCGCGGGCCTGCTGGGCTCGGCGCTGCTGGCCGGCGCGTATGCCCTGCTGGCCGGCTTCGAGCCGCCCGTACAGCGCGCGGTGCTGATGCTGTGGATTGTGCTCGGCGCGGTCTGGATGCACCGCTTGAGCGAGCCGTCGCGCGTCTTCGCGTTGGCCTGGCTGGCGGTTTTGCTGCTGGATCCGCTCGCCATCACCAGCCCCGGACTGTGGCTGTCGTTTGGCGCCGTGGCGGCAATTTTTTACGTGAGCCTCGGTCGGCTGCGCGCGCCCGGACTCTGGCACGGCCTGGTGTTTCTGCAACTACTGCTCGCCGTCGCGCTGGCGCCGCTGACCCTGTACTTCTTCCAGGGTGCCTCCTGGATTGCGCCGCTGGTCAATCTCGTGGCCGTACCGTTGTTCGTGGTGCTGACGCCCTGGGTACTGGGTGCGGTGCTGCTGTATCTGCTCTCGCCGGAACTGGGGCAACCGGTGTTGGACTCCGCCACCTGGGCGCTGGAAGAAATTCATGTCGGATTGGATTGGGCCGCGCAGTTGCCCGACTTGTGGTTGCCGGCCAGCCCTCCGACCGTCACGCTGGTGCTGGCCTTGTGTGGTGTGGCGCTCCTGTTCGCGCCGCGCGGTCTGCCGCTGCGTCCGCTGGGCGCCATCTGCCTGCTGCCCCTGCTGGCGGCACCCGTTTCCTCACCGCGCAACGGATTTGAGGTCGCGGCGCTGGACGTGGGACAAGGGCTGGCCGTGGTCGTGCGCACCCGGCACCACACCCTGCTGTACGATGCCGGACCGGCCTTCGAAAACGGTTTCGACGCCGGCGAATCGGTAGTTGCACCATACCTGCTGCGGCTCGGCCTGCGCCGGCTGGACCTGCTGTTCCTCTCCCACGGTGACAATGACCACAGCGGTGGCATTGCCTCCGTGCGTAAACTCCTGCGCGTCAACGCGGAGATCGGCACACCGGAAACCGCCGTCTGCCAGGACGGCATGGCCTGGGTCTGGGACGGCGTGCGCTTCGAGGTGCTGCACCCCGACGACACGCGCTATTCCGAAAACAATGCCTCCTGCGTGTTGAAGATCAGCGGACCGTTCAGCGTTTTATTGGCCGGCGACATCGAGGCCGCCGCCGAAGCACGGCTGCTGCGCGACCATGCGGGTGCGCTGCGCGCCGAAGTGCTGATTGCGCCGCACCACGGCAGCAAAACCTCCTCCACGTCTGCGTTCGTAGAAGAGGTTCACCCGCAGGTGGTGGTGTACGGCGCCGGCTGGCGCAATCAATACCGCCACCCGCGGCCGGAAGTCCGCGCGCGCTACGCCGCCCTCGGCGCATTGCAGTACATCACCGGCAACAGCGGCGCGGTCAGGATTTGGCGCGAAGCTAATGATCTCGCTGTGGAGGAGTGGCGGCGGGAAACGGCGAAATTCTGGAACGCGAAGGCCGAGCAATAGCTCGGCGGGGACAGGGGACGGGAGTCGGGGGAACGCCGCCAATCCCTGACCCCTGTCCTCTCCCAACGAAGCTCTCAGAGCTTCGTTGGGTTGGGCGCGTCGCCGTAGACTTTTTTGGGGTCGAAGGTTTTGCGGGTTTCTTCGAACTTGAGCGTACGCTGGAAGTCGCCGGGGCCGAGGGGCACGGAGCGGTAGAAGCAGGAGCGGTAGCCGACGTGACAACTGGCGTCGCCGGGGATTTCCACGCGCAGCCAGACCGTGTCCTGGTCATCGTCAATGCGCAGTTCCACGACTTTCTGGACCAATCCGCTGGTGGCGCCCTTGTGCCAGAGCACCTGGCGGCTGCGGCTCCAGTAATGCGCTTCGCCGGTTTCGATGGTTTTGCGCAGGGCTTCTGCGTTCATGTAGCCGAGCATCAGCACCTCGCCGGTTTGGGCGGCGGTGGTGACGCAGGGCATCAGGCCCTGTGCGTCAAAGCGGGGCGCGAGGTCCTTGCCTTCCTCGACCTGTTCAATGCTGTTGCGGGTGTGGAATTCAACGGGTGTGTTCATGAACGTATTCTAACCGGCCGTCGCGCGCGCGCCTTTCATCACGCCTTCGTACGCCCGCACTTCGATTCGGTCACGCGGCCGCCCGGCCGCGAGCTGGGCTGCGAGGTGTTCGGCGATGCATTCCACGGTGCTGTCGCCGGACAGCAGGTCGCAGCGTTCCGCTGGCAGTTCCAGCGCAAATTCGCCCTCGCCGGAGCGGTATTCGAAGCGCAGACGGCCTTTGGCGTGCGCGACCACGTCGGCCGAGGTGCCCAGGTAAATGTCGCGCCAGCGCTCCGCCCAGCGGCGTTCCAGGCGCTCGTCGTGCTTGCCGTTGACCGAGATCTGCAGCCGCGAGCGGTGGCCGTGGGCGATGCGCTGGCAGTGGCCGTCGTGTTTTTTCAGACCGTGCGCGTAATGGTAGTACGGGCCGTCAATCGCTTCGTGGCGCAGGTGCAGATGAACGCGGCTGACGTTGGGCGGCACGGCTTTTTGCAGGGCCTGCCGCAGGGCGATTGCGAGGCTGTCGCCGGTGACTTCGTCGGCGTCCAGCGCGCACACCGCCGCGGCCGGAGCGCAATGTTCGAGGACGCCGCTTTCGGCCTTGAACGTGAGCCCGGTGGCGTCACCCGACCGGACGAAGTGCAACCGGGACGAGTGCATCGGTACGAGCAGCCTGTGGTCGGCGACCGCGTCCACGGCTTTTTTGAGGTTCTGTTTGACCTCGCCAAAATCCAGCACCATGCCCTGGTCGTCGAGCGTCCCTTCCAGTTCCAGGTCCACAATCCAGCTTTCGCCCACCAGGCCGCGCCGCGCGTCGAGGTAGGCGCAGTCAATGACGGTGAGTTGTTCGACAAAAAGACAGGGCATTAAAAGACCGGGAACAGGGGACGGAAAAAATCAAGAGCAAGGCGTAGTTTAGAATCTTTTCCCTGTCCCCCGTCCCCCATCCCCGTTTTTATGGTCATCACCCGCTTTGCCCCGAGCCCGACGGGCTTTCTGCACATCGGCGGTGCGCGCACCGCGCTGTTCTCTTACCTGTACGCGAAACAGCACAGTGGAAAGTTTCTGCTGCGCATCGAGGACACCGACCGCGAGCGGTCCACCGACGCGGCGGTAAAGGCCATTTTTGACGGCCTGGAGTGGCTGGGCTTGCCGTCGGACGAGGCGCCTGTCTTCCAGAGCCAGCGCTTTGACCGTTACCGCGAGGTGGCGCAGCAGCTGCTGGCCAGCGGCGGGGCCTACCGCTGTTATTGCTCAAAGCAGACGCTGGACGAGATGCGCGCCGGCCAGACGGCCCGCAAGGAAAAACCGCGCTATGACGGCCGCTGCCGTCACCGCCAGGACGCGCCCGCCGGCGCGCCGTCGGTGATCCGGTTCAGGAATCCCGAGAGTGGTGCCACGGTCGTGCCGGACCTGATCAAGGGCGACATCACCTTCAAGAACGCCGAGCTCGACGACCTCATC
>JAKEEJ010000090.1 GCA_022616655.1 Nevskiales bacterium
CGTCGTAGCGTCCGGACTTCAACTGCTCAAAAACCTGCAGGTAAACGGCTTCTTCTTCTGGACTTGCGGATGTTGGCGGTGGACTGAGGGCGCCGGTCGCAGGCGGCTTTGGCGTAGAACCCACCCCCTGTTCGAGGGCCTGCAGACGACGGTCGAGGTCCTGGTATAGCTCGCGGCTGCGCTGTTCGTTGGTCTGCAGATCGTGTCGCAGGGACTCGGTTTCACCCCGCAGTGCACGCAACTCACTCTCCAGCTGTGGAAGCTGCTGGTTTTGCGCCGCCAGATTAAGGCCCTCCACTCTGCGTGTCAGGTCGGCCAGCCGTGTTTCCAGTGCCTGGAGGCGGCTCTCCTGCGGACTGAGGGAGGACGCCCCTCCTTCGGCTCCGTTGATCGGAGCGCCAAAGTCGACGGCACAACTGCTCAGCAGCAGAGCAGCCGTGCACGCCCATGCTCCCCGGTGGAAGCGGTTCACGCTCACAAAGAAGAATGAGTTACTGGACGATTTCCACTCTGCGGTTCTGGCTCCAGGCCCCTTCGTCATGACCCATGGTCACCGGGCGCTCTTCGCCAAAGCTCAGCACGGTAAGCTGCTGCGCTGAAGCGCCGCGCGAAACCAGCGCCTGGAATACGGCATTGCCGCGCCGTTCGCCCAGGGCCATGTTGTATTCGCGCGTGCCGCGTTCATCGGCATGTCCTTCCACACGCACCTTCATTCCCGGGTTCGCGGCCAGATACGCGGCCCAGGCATCGGCCAGAGCCATGCCTTCAGACTTGACAGTGCTCCTGTCGAAATCGAAATAGAACACGCGGCTGCCGGGCAGGCTGGCGCTGGCGCTCGCCGCGGACATTTCTGTGGTACTGGTGGAGATCGTACTGGTCTCCGCACCGGTGCTGGCACTCCCGCTGCTTTCATCACGGGCACCCTGGCTGGAACAACCGGTGACCGTCAAGCCGGTGAGCCCGGCGACAAGAACAGAGGCGTAAAAGAACTTCATCATGGCGTTTCTCCTTGAAAACTATTTTGAGTTTGATGTCACAGCACGGCACTGTAAAAAGTGAACTGGATAATGTCTTCGGCTGTTGCCAGGCTTTCGCCTAACGCACAATGGACGACCACGTGGGTTCACGCGCATCGCCACCCGGCTGGGCGAGCCGCTGGCGGATCCGTCCATCCACCGTCACCGTAGCCAACGTCGCCCCTCGAGTCCCCTGCTGGGAATAAATCACGGTCGCACCGTTCGGCGCAAAGCTCGGACTTTCATCCAGCGGACCGTCGGTCAAAATCCGCAGCTCCTGGGTGTCGAGGTTCAGCAGGCCGATACGATAGCCCGTTTCACTCTGATTGACCAGTACCAGGGATTTTCCGTCCGGTGAAAAACGCGCGCGCAAATTCTGCTTGCCTTCGTACGTCACGCGGCGCGCTTCGCCGCCTTCGGCACCGACCCGGTAAATCTGCGGCTGTCCACCACGGTCCGAGGTGAACACGATCTGGCGACCGTCCGGGGACCAGGCCGCCTCCGTATCAATGGCGAAGTGCGAAGTGATCTTGCGGCGCGAACCACTGGCCAGGTCAATCACATAAATGTCGGGATTACCCTGATACGACAACGTAACGGCCAGGGCACGTCCATCCGGCGACCACGCCGGCGCGCCGTTGAGCCCCCGCTCTGCCACCACTTTGCGCAGCTCACCCGTGCTGAGCGTGTGCACATAAACCGCCGTACGCCCACGTTCAAACCCGACGTACGCCAACTGCTGCCGGTCGGGCGACCAGACCGGCGACAGGAGCGGTTCGCTCGACGTCGCCACCGTGACGGGATTGAATCCGTCGGCATCGGCAACCACGATCTGGAACCGGCGGTTTTCCAGCGCGCCCGTCACGACCACATAGGCAATCTGGGAATTGAAGCAGCCTGCCATGCCGGTCAACTGTTCGTAGATCATGTCGGCAATCTGGTGGGCCACCGGGCGCACCCGTGCGGGGTCCACGATGGGCACGTCGTAGCGGGTCCGCAGCTGTCCGCGCAGGACGTCCAGCAGATGAAACCGCACAAACCGCTGGCCATTGGGGCCGCGCAGCACCTGACCCACCACCACGTTGTCCACACCCAGGGCGCGCCAATTTCGGTAATCCACCTGGGCAGCGTCCACCGGGCGTTCCAGCATGTCGGCCGGTTTCAGGGGCCGAAATTGGCCGCTGCGCGCCAGATCGGCCGAAATGACAGCAGAAAAATCAAAATCGAGGTCCGCTGCTGTTCTTCCAAAAGGCACGATGGCAATCGGCTGAGCCGCCACCTCCCCGCCCGATACGGTGATTTCCAGACTGGCCTGAGCCGCTCCTGTCGCAATAATAAGTAAAATAAAATATTTATATTTCATATAATTACGGTATAAACTTAAAGGTAAATTCACGTAGAAAAAGAGACGGATCCGAAACCGTTGGCAAGGGATCTGAACGCAACACCGCATTGACGACGGACTCGTGCAGGGCGGGATCGCCGCAGGGATCAAGAATACGCGCCTGGATCACCTGTCCGCCCGGCAGTTGCTGAACCTGGACACGACACTCGAATTTTTCAGCTGAACCCGGGGGCCGGGTCCAATTTTGCCTGACTTTGGCCACCAGCCGGGACTGCCATTGGGCCCGTTCCTTATCCTGCTGTGCCTTGGCGCGCGCCCGCTGTTCCTGCTCCAGTTGCAGTTGCAACGCCTCCTGCTGCACGGCCCGTTCCAGCGCCTTTTTCGCCTCGGCCTGTTTTTTCTTCTGCTCCTGTTCGGTTTTTTTCCGTGCTTCCAGCTCGGCCTTGCGCCTGGCTTCGGCTTCGCTCAGCAGGCGGCGCTTTTCTTTTTCAGCGGCGTCACGGACCTCCTGTTCCCGACGTTTCTGTTCCTCCATTGCCCGGCGTTTCTGTTCGGCGATTTGCTGCCGGCTGGGTTCCAGCAATACCGCCTCCATTACCGACGGCGCTTCCAGTCTGCGGGAACAGCGCACACCGCTGGCCAGCATCGCAAACAGTGCCGCGTGCAGGACCAACGCGGCAAGCAGGTGCTGGGTCCGGAAGGTCATCCCGGCGCTGGAACCGCGCCAGGTTTACGCGGCAGCGGCTCCATGGCGAAGCCGATCTTTCGCGCACCGGCTTCCTGCAACAGGCTCATGCCAAAGGCAACCCGCTCATACGCCACACGCTTGTCGCCCCGGACGAGGATCAGGGTATCCGGCCGGTGCTGCAACACGGC
Source organism: Nevskiales bacterium (assembly GCA_022616655.1). GTDB lineage: Bacteria > Pseudomonadota > Gammaproteobacteria > Nevskiales > Nevskiaceae > JACPFV01. The sequence continues at coordinate 3,238 of JAKEEJ010000090.1, forward strand.
GCGCACCCGGCCCACAACGTCGTCATCGGACAGGGACTTGCTGCGGTCGGCACCGATGTCCAGGAAGTAGCGCCCCCTGGCGTCAATGAACAGCGTGACCGGTTCGCTGGGCGTGGCCAGGGCTTCGGTACCGGTTTCAGGCAGGTCCACCTCCACACCCTGGGTCAGCAGTGGCGCCGTGATCATGAAGATGATCAGCAGCACCAGCATCACGTCAATGTAGGGCACCACATTGATTTCCGATGCCAATTTCCGTTTCTGACGCACAGCCACGCTCAATGCTCCTCGCGCCGGTGCAGCCCACGTTCAAGTATGCCGGTCAGTTCCTCCGAAAACGTATTCAGACGGCTCTCGAAACGCTCCACCTGGTGTGTGAAGAAATTGTAGGCGATGACCGCCGGGATGGCGGCGAACAGGCCCATGGCCGTTGCGACCAGGGCTTCGGCAATGCCCGGCGCGACCATCGCAATGGTGGCCTGCTTGACGTTACCGATGGCAATGAAAGCCGTCATGATGCCCCACACGGTTCCAAACAGGCCCACGTAGGGGCTGGTGGATCCCACCGTGGCCAGAAATTCCAGTCCGCCTTCCAGACGTTCGATTTCCCGGGCCTGGGCGACGCGCATCGCCCGTTGCACCGAAGCCAGGGCTTCGTCGGTAGCCACTTTGACGCTCTGCTGCTGACGACCAAATTCCTCGTAGCCGGCGCGAAAGACTGCGGCCAGTCCTTCGTCCTCCCGGTTGTGCCGGACGACCTCGTAGAGTTGCACCAGAGTGTTGCCGGCCCAGAATCGGTCCTCAAAACTGCCGGCCGCCGCGCGCGTACGTGACAGCAGGCGGCGCTTGC
>JAKEEJ010000091.1 GCA_022616655.1 Nevskiales bacterium
GTCGGCGTGAGCTGTAACGGATATCCTGCTTGCGCAGCAGCGCCGGCAGCTCGGTCAGATAGCGCGTCACGGCCTTGGCGCGCGCCGCGTCCACGTCCACGTCCAGCAGAAAGTGGACCCCGCCGCGCAGATCCAGACCGAGTGCCATGGGCTGCGCGCCGAGGGCCTTCAGCCAGGCCGGCGTCCGCGGTGCCAGATTCAGGGCCACAACGTAATCCGGGCCCAGCGCGCGTTTCAGGGCTTCGGCGGCCTTGAGCTGGATGGTTTCGTCATCGAGGCGCACCACCCAGTGCAGATTTTCCATGCCCGAGGCCCGCGACTTCAGGTCGCTCGCGGCAAGAGCATCGGTCACGCGGTCCTCAAACGAGGCCGGCAGGGGATCGCCGCTGCGGGTGGAAATCTGAACCGCGGGTTCATCACCGTACAGATTGGGCAGTGCGTATACCGCGCCAAACAGCGCAACGGCGATCAGAACGACGTATTTCCAGCGCGCGTAAGGTTTCATAGCCGCAATCGATCCGGATCCGTGTTGCCGGAAACCTACAGGGACTTGAGAGTGCCCTTGGGCAACACGCTGACGATGGAGGATTTCTGCATTTTCACCGGCACGTTGTCGGCAATCTCAATCGTAATGAAATGCTCGCCAATGTCGCGCAGCACGCCCGCGAGACCGCCGCCGGCAATGACCTCGTCGCCTTTGGCCAGTTTGGCGAGCATGTCTCTGTGTTCGCGCGTGCGCCGCATCTGCGGGCGGATCAGCAGGAAATAGAACAGTGCCAACAGAACGACCAGGGGTAGAAATTGCATCAGCGCGTTCGACGCCGGTGCCGCCTGGGCGTGCGCGGGTGAGATCAGAAAATCCAGCACGATGAACTCCGGAGGATGGTAAAACGAGCGGCGGATTATGCCACCTCGTGCCCCTCGAAGCAGCCTCGTCCGGCCGTCCGGAGCGCGGGCCGTGACTGAATGCGCCAATTTTCTGCCGGAGTGCGGCGAGGCTGTGTTAGCCTTACCGCCCCATTTTCTACTGCGGAGTTCTCGCAATGGCCCGTTACCAGGCCCCGTTGCGTGAGATCAATTTTGTCCTGAACGATATTCTGGACGCCGGCCGGTTGACCCGGCTGCCCGGCTTTTCCGAGGCGACGCCGGACGTCCTGTCCGGTCTGGTGGAGGAAGCGGCCCGACTGCTGGAAGAACAGCTCGCTCCGCTCAGTGCAAAATCCGACGCCGGCTGCACGTTTCAGGACGGTGAAGTGATCGTCCCCGAGGGATTCAAGCCCTTTTACAAGCTGTACCGGGAATCGGGCTGGGTTGGGCTCGCGCAGAAAACGGAATACGGCGGTCAGGGGTTGCCCTACACCCTCGGCAAGGTGGTGGAAGAAATGGTCAGTTCCGCCAACGTTGCTTTTACGTTGTATCCCGCACTGACCGCGAGCTGTTTTGAGGCCATTGAGGCCAACGGCAGCGAGGAACAGAAAAAGATCTATTTGCCCAGACTGGCCACCGGTGAATGGACCGGCACCATGTGCATGACCGAGCCGCAGGCCGGCTCCGACATTGGCGCCGTAAAAACCCGGGCCTACCCGCAAGCCGATGGCCGTTATCGGCTCGAAGGCACCAAGATCTTCATCAGCTCCGGCGAGCACCAGATGGCCGACAACATCGTCCACTTCGTGCTGGCGCGGCTGCCGGATTCGCCTCCGGGCGTGAAGGGCCTGTCCACTTTCATTGTTCCCAAGTTCCTGTTGAGCACAGACGGCCTGCCAGGAGCGCGCAATACGGTTCGCTGTTTGTCCATCGAACACAAGATGGGCCTGCACGGCTCCTGCACCTGCACGCTGACTTTTGAGAATGCGAAAGGCTGGAGGGTCGGTGAACCCAACCAGGGGATCCACAACATGTTTGTGATGATGAACATGGCCCGCATCATGGTCGGCGTCCAGGGTCTGGGTCAGTGTGAACTGGCGACGCAAAACGCCATCCGCTACGCCCAGGAGCGCAGGCAGGGAAAAGCCGCAAGCGGCGGTGAAACACTCATCGAGCATCCCGACGTGCGCCGCATGCTGCTGACCATGAAGGCCATGACCGAAGGCGCGCGAGTGCTGGCCTATGAGACCGGGTTGTATGTGGACCTCTCACGCCACCATCCGGATGCGGCCGTGCGTCAGGAAGCCCAGGATTGGGTGGACCTCAACACGCCTCTCGTCAAAGCCTTCTGCACCGATGCGGCTGTGGAACTGGCCGCGCTGGCCATCCAGGTGTACGGCGGGCACGGCTACATCCGGGAACACGGCATCGAGCAGATTCTGCGGGACTCCAAGATTCTCTGTCTGTACGAGGGCACCAATGGCATCCAGGCCATGGACCTGGTACGGCGCAAGCTGACGCAGCACGAAGGCCGCCTGCCCCGGCGCTTTTTTGAGCGGGTGCGCAACGAGATTCCCGACGATGCCCCGCTGCGTTTCATTGCCCAGCCCCTGCTGAAGGCGGTGGAGGACCTCGAAGCCACGACCCTCTGGATGCAGGACGCACTTCGGACCCGGTCCGAAGACGCCGCGTTTGGTGGCGCTGATTTTCTGCGCGCCTTTGCACTCACCTATCTCGGGTACAACTGGCTGCGCATGAGCCGGGCGGCTCTCCGCCACGCCGATGCCGGTTTTGCGAAATCCAAGCGCGTTACGGCGGAATTCTTCGTCCAGCGTCTGCTGCCGCAGGTCCATGCGCTCTGCGGTACGGTGCGCAATCCAACGCAGTCGCTGATGTCACTGTCCGCCGCGAATTTCTGAAGCGCTATCCGTCCTGAGACTCTCCGGAGTCCCGCGCCGCGCCCTCTTCGCTCTTCAGAAACATCTCCATCCAGGGTCCAAAGCCGTCCGTCGCGATCGCCTCGCGCATGCGCCGCATCAGTTGCTGGTAGTAGTGCAGGTTATGGAGCGTGTTGAGCCGCGCGCCCAGAATCTCATTGCACCGGTCCAGATGATGCAGGTAGGCACGGGAGTGGTTTTTGCACGTGTAACACTCGCAGTCCGGGTCCAGCGGCGTCTCGTCCTCACGGTAGCGTGCGTTGCGCAACCGGATCACGCCTGAATGGGTGAACAGATGCGCATTGCGCGCGTTGCGCGTCGGCAACACGCAGTCGAACAGGTCCATGCCGTGTGCCACCGCCTGCGCCAGATCGCGCGGCGTGCCGACCCCCATCAGGTAGCGCGGCCGATCCTTTGGCATCCGCGGCGCGACGGAATCCAGCACGTGCAGGCGTTCGGTTTCGTTCTCCCCCACCGAAAGTCCCCCCAGCGCATAACCGTCAAAGCCAATCTCCATCAAGCGCGCCAACGACTCGCGGCGCAATTCCGCATACATGCCGCCCTGCACAATTCCGAACAGCGCACTCTTTTCTTCTCGTCCTCTCCCCGCTTGCGGGGAGAGGGTTGGGGTGAGGGGTGGATCTTGGTGCGCCGCCTTGCATCTCATCGCCCAGCGCGCCGACAGCTCCAGGGATTCCCGCGCCTTGGATTCCGTGGCCGGGTACGGCGTGCACTCATCAAACTGCATGACGATGTCGGCGCCCAGCGCGTGCTGTACCTCCATCGAACGTTCAGGAGAGAGAAACACCGCATCGCCGTTGACCGGCGACTGGAACTCCACCCCCTCCTCCGTCAACTTGCGCAGCTTCGCCAGACTCCACACCTGAAATCCACCGGAGTCCGTCAGAATCGGCCCGTCCCAGTGCATGAAGCGGTGCAGCCCTCCCAGCTTCCGGATCAGCGACTCGCCCGGACGCAGCATCAGATGAAAGGTATTCCCCAGTAAAATCTGCGCGCCCGTCCCGCGCACCTCCTCCGGCGTCAGCGCCTTGACCGTGCCGTAAGTCCCCACCGGCATAAAGGCCGGTGTCTCCACCACCCCTCGCGCAAAACTCAGCCGCCCCCGGCGGGCACCGGAAGATTCGGCCAGTAATTCAAATTGCACGGGCATCTGCGCTCGTCGGAACGTGCAGCGGGACAGGTTATGATGTGTGCCAGTTTATATGACGGCACTTTTACAGAAGGTTTTCTTGCCCGGGTTTTCGCGCCGCTTCGTGTGGTTCGCAACTGCGCCCCGTGCTCCGATGAAAAATCCGGATATGAAAAACCTACCCGGATTTAGATCTTGACCCGCTAAAGTAGACACTCTGACCTAATGCTCAAGGAGATCAGACGGCAGCGATGAAAGGGCCCAGTTGCCGCCGCTTCGCGTCGTCAGGGCCGCGGCCGAATCTGGGCGTTGTAAAAGGAGAGAAATGTCATGACTACGGGAACCGTCCGTCTTCATCGTGTCTTGAGCGCTCCGCCCGAGAAGGTATACCGGGCTTTCATTGATCCCGATGCCATGGCCAAGTGGCTGCCGCCTCACGGGTTTACGGGAAAAGTGCATCACCTGGAGGCAAAGGTTGGTGGGA
>JAKEEJ010000092.1 GCA_022616655.1 Nevskiales bacterium
CGGCAAACCGGTGGAAGCGTTCTGTGCGGTACTGGCCCCGCAACTGACCGCGATCTGTGCCGGTGGTTTGCCGTCCCCGCGGGGTTTGACCGGCGAGGACCTGGCGCGACGAGCCCGCGGCGCGGGCGTGCCGGTGCGCACGTTCCCCACAGTTACGGCTGCATTTGAACAGGCCCGGGCGGAATGCGGAGCTGGAGATACGCTGCTGGTCTGCGGGTCGTTTCTGACCGTGGCCGCCGTGACGGGGCTGCTGAATGGATGAGGTCCTGCTACGGCGCCTCACCGGAGCCCTGGCATTGTTGGTGGCGGCTCTGGTACTGACCTTCCTGCTGCCCGGCCCGGTTCCCGAGCCCGTGACAGAGGATTTGACGGTCGTGACCTACGATCTGGGTACAGGGCAGGTCGTTGGCGCAGGCTTGCCGGCCGTGGAGGTCCATGCAGATCCGGCTCCGGATGCCACTCCTGACGTCGGCAAACCCGCCGACGGGAAGGGAGCCGGTGTGTGGCATGTCCAGATCGGCAGTTTTGAGGATCGCAACAACGCACGTTCCGCGCAGCAAAATCTCGAAAAACTGAAATTGCCCGTGACGATCCAGACGGTCCGTATGGGCAAGGACGCCCGGTACCGGGTGCAGGTGGGCCCTTATCCGGACGCAGTGACGGCACGGCGCGCACTGGAGCGTATCCGACGGCAGGGATACCGTGACGCCACGCTGGTGCATTGAGATAGAATGCGTTGCCGCGCTTTGTCGGAGGTGAGTCGCTGATGATCTGGGTGGACTGGTGCTTCCTGGTGGTGCTCGCGGTTTCCATGGTGATCGGCATCTGGCGCGGCTTTACCCGTGAGGTCTTCGGCCTCGCCACCTGGGTGCTCGCCATCGTTGCCGCCCTGTTGCTGGGGCCGGCCACGGCCGGTTATCTCGAGTCCTATCTCTCAATGCCGTCCGTCCGGCTGGCGGTCGGCTATGGCCTGGTGTTCTTCGCCGGGCTGGTCATGGGCAGTCTGATCACCGGTTTGATCAGTACGCTGGTACGCAAGAGTCCGTTGTCGGGCGTGGACCGGGCGATTGGCGGCGGGTTTGGCCTGATCCGGGGTGTGTTAATCGGTGTGATTCTGGTGTGGCTGGTGGGGTTCACGCCCGCCCGACAGAACCCCTGGTGGCACGATTCATTTTTTATCGGAAAGCTGCAATGGCTGGCCGATGGACTGGTCCAGTTCGCGCCGGACGAATGGCGCCAGCGCTTGCGCCAGGCCGGCGCCATTTCCAGCGCCTGAGCCGATCTGAGCCATGTGCGGCATTGTCGGTCTGGTCTCCCATACTCCGGTGAATCAGGCCCTGTACGACGCGCTGACCGAATTGCAGCACCGCGGCCAGGACGCGGCCGGCATCATCACCACCGACGGCGACAAATTGTATCTGCGCAAGGACAACGGTCTGGTGCGTGATGTGTTTCACTCCGACGAGCACATGATCCGGCTGCGCGGCAATGTCGGGATCGGTCACGTGCGTTACCCCACGGCCGGCTGCGACAGTTCCGCCGAGGCCCAGCCGTTCTACACCAATGCGCCGTTTGGCATTTCACTGGCGCACAACGGCAATCTGACCAACGTCGAGGAACTCAAGCGCGAACTGTTCCTGGACGACCGCCGGCACCTGAACACCGACTCGGACTCGGAAGTGCTGTTGAACGTGTTCGCCCATGAACTGATGCAACGCAAGGCACTGCGGTTGACGCCGGAAGACATCTTCGAGGCCGTGGCCCAGGTGCACCGGCGCTGCCACGGCGCGTACGCCGCCGTGGTGCTGATCAACGGTTATGGTGTGGTGGGGTTTCGCGATCCCTTTGGCATCCGGCCCCTCGTTTATGGCCGTTATGAAGGCCCTGCCGGGCCGGAGTACATGATTGCCTCCGAAAGCGTTGCACTGTCTTCGCTCGGGTTTGAACGCCTCTCCGACGTTGCGCCGGGCGAAGCGGTGTACCTCACTGTGGAGGGGCCGCTTCACCGGCGTCAGTGCGCGTCGAATCCGGTCTATTCCCCCTGCATCTTTGAACACGTCTATCTCGCACGGCCGGACTCGATTATGGACGATGTCTATGTGTATAAAGCGCGGCTGCGCATGGGCATCAAGCTGGCCGAGAAAATTCTGCGCGAATGGTCCGGGCACGACATTGATGTCGTGATTCCGATTCCCGACACCAGCCGCGTGGCCGCCGCCGAAATGGCCGTGCGGCTCGGTGTCGTGTACCGCGAGGGATTCATCAAAAACCGCTACATCGGTCGCACCTTCATCATGCCGGGGCAGGCCCAGCGCCGGAAATCCGTGCGTCAAAAACTGAATCCGGTGGATCTGGAGTTCAAAGACAAGAACGTGCTACTGGTGGACGATTCCATCGTGCGCGGCAACACCAGCCGCGAAATCATCCAGATGGCGCGCGAGGCCGGTGCGCGAAAGGTGTACTTCGCTTCGGCGGCGCCGCCGGTGCGTTACCCCAACGTCTATGGCATTGACATGCCCACCACCGGCGAGCTGGTGGCGCACGGCCGCTCAATCGAGCAGCTGGAGAAGATTCTGGGCGCCGACCGTCTGATCTATCAGGACCTGCCTGATCTTATCGAGGCAGTGCAGGGTGGCAACCGCAAGCTGACGCGATTTGATTGCTCGGTCTTCAACGGCGAATACGTGACGCAGGACGTGAGCCGCGACTACCTCAATCAGCTCGAACTGTTCCGCTCCGACGCTGCCCGGGAGGCCCGCCGCCGGGCCAATCAGACGGTCATTGAATTGCACAATGCCGTGAGCCGGTAGTAAGCTTCCGCTCGCGCCGATTTGAACCTGCTTGCGGGCGCGTAATAAATGCAGCTAAACCGGAACGAAAGCCCGTTTAGCGCAAGCCACGGGCTTTTTTGTTGGGTGCACACATGAGCAGACACGGGAATTCTTCAAAGCGCTGGGGTGCGGCCACGCAGGGCATCCGCTCGGCGGAGCTCCGCACCAATCTGCGCGAGCATTCGCCGGCAATTTTTGCGACGTCCAGCTACGTTTACGATTCGGCGGAGCACGCCGCGGCGCTGTTTGCCGAGCAGGTGCCCGGCTACATTTATTCGCGCTTCACCAATCCGACCGTGCAAGCCTTCGAGCGGCGTCTGGCCATCATGGAAGGGGCGGATGCCTGCGTGGCCACGGCCAGTGGCATGGCGGCCGAACTGTCGTTGCTGTTCACACTGCTGAAACGCGGTGACCATGTGCTGGCGTCGCGTACCCTGTTCGGTTCCACGATCTCATTGTTCAACAACTATTTCACGAAGTTCGGGGTGCAATTCAGCTACGTGGATCCCTGTGATCTCAAGGCCTGGCGTACCGGCGTGCGAAAGAACACCCGGCTGTTGTTTGCCGAGACACCCACCAATCCCCTGTGCGAAATCGTGGACATTGCCGCACTGGCCGACATCGCCCGCAAGGCTGGCGCGTTGTTGTGCATAGACAACTGTTTTCTGACACCGGCCTTGCAGCAGCCTCTGCGTCTGGGCGCCGATCTGGTAATTCATTCGGCGACCAAGTACCTGGACGGGCAGGGGCGTTGCGTGGGCGGTGCCATCGTGGGTGACAAGACCCGCGTCGGCAGGGATGTGTTTGCCTTCATGCGCACGGCGGGGCCCTGCCTGTCGCCATTCAACGCCTGGATCTTTCTCAAGGGTCTGGAAACGCTGGCGCTGCGCATGACGGCGCACAGCGACAATGCCCAGATTCTGGCCGAGTGGCTGGTGCGGCAGAAAGCGGTCAAACGGGTCTATTTCCCGGGATTGCCGGACCATCCGCAACACGATCTGGCCCTGAAACAATCCAAAGGGTTTGGCGGCATTGTCTCGTTCGATCTCAAGGGCGGGAAAAAAGCGGCCTTCCGGTTGATTAACGCCACGCGCCTGCTGTCCATCACGGCCAACCTGGGCGATACCCGCAGCACCATCACGCACCCGGCCAGCACCACCCACCACCGCATGGGCGCGGCGGCGCGCGCGCGCGCGGGCATCGGCGATTCTCTGGTGCGCGTCGCGGTGGGATTGGAAAACGTGGACGATATCATTGCCGACCTGGAGCCAGGTCTGCGCTGACAGCCGACGTCAGTCCGACAGTACCGTGCGTTGTACGGCTGAATCTTCCAGTTTCAGCACTTCGCAACGACCGGGCCGCCAGTCGGCCAGCACCAGGCGCCGGCACTCGCGGCCGTCAATGTCGTAGCGGTGCTCGGCGGGACGGTGGGTGTGGCCGTGAATCAGCCGGCACGCGCCGTACTGGCGGAAGGCGGCGCGAATCGCTTCGGCATTCACGTCCATGATGTCTTCCGGCCGGTACTGCTTGCGGGCACTCTGTGAGCGCAATTTTCCGGCAATCTTCTGGCGCAGGGACACGGGCAGCATCCGGTAGGCGCGCTGCGACCCGCCGTGGCGGGAGAAGCGGCGCCAGCGCTGGTACGAGACATCGTCGGTGCAGAAGATGTCGCCGTGTGAAATCAGCGTGGGTACGGCAGCTTCTTCAAGCGGGAAGGGATCCGCCAGGAGCCGTACTCCGGTCCGGAAAAAAAACGTCCTGCCCACCATGAAATCGCGGTTGCCATGCTGGTAATACACGGGCACGCCGGATTGAGTCAGCGCGGTCAATCCCTGTACTTCGTCGGCGTAATCCTTGAGCCCTTCATTGTCGCCGATCCAGTATTCGAACAGGTCTCCAAGGATGTAAACGGCCGCGGCGGTCCGCGCCGGTCCCGCGAGAAAGCGTGCGAACGTTTCACGTAATGGAGACGCGGTGGGCGGCAGATGCAGGTCGGAGACGAACAGAACGGAGTGGATCATTCCGAGCGGCTCAGATTCTGTGTTCACGTCCCGCGCTCAGGATGAGCGTCATGGAGGGGTTTGCGACGGCTCCAGAACGGCCATGCTTTTGATCACGACGGTGTTGATCGGCACATCGCTCCCAAACGGGCGGCGGGCCCCGGTTGCGCTGGCGCCAATTTTGTCCACCACGTCCATGCCCGAGATGACTTTGCCAAACACGGTATAGCCCCAGGTGTCGGCCGCACGGGTCGCGTCAAGCGAGAGATTGTCCACAAGATTGATGAAAAACTGGCTGGTGGCGGAATGCGGATCGGAGGTGCGAGCCATGGCCAGGGTCCCGCGCAGGTTGGACAGGCCATTACGCGCCTCGTTGCTCACCGGCGCACGGACGGGGCGCTGCTTCAGCGTTTCGTCATAGCCGCCACCCTGGATCATGAATCCCTTGATCACGCGGTGAAAGACCAGGCCGTTGTAGTGCCTGTCTTTGACGTAGCGCATGAAATTTTCGGTGGTTTTAGGCGCTTTCTCAGTGTTCAGCTCAAGCGTAATAACGCCCAGGTTGGTTTCCATCTGCAACTGGATGGGAGCGGCGGCGTGGGAGGCGGTCATGCAGAGTCCTGTGACCAGACAGAGGAGCAGATGATTAGAAGGCATCGGTCAGGCGGCCAGGCTCAGGGCGGCAGATTCCACCGTGGCCAGCGCTTCTTCGATCAAAGTCCAGTTCACCTCGTGCGGCCGGCTGGCGCCTTCGGCGAGGAGCCGGCGGAAGCCGCGCCCACCGGGCTGTCCGCGGTAAAGGCCCAGAACGTGACGGGTGATGTGGTGCAGACCGGCGCCGCGCGCCAGTTCGCGTTCGACGTAGGGCCGCAGTGCTCGCAGCGCCGCGTCGCGGGCAATCGGTTCGATACCCGCGTTGAACAGCGCCGGATCCACGGCGGCGAGCAGGTAAGGGTTTTCGTAAACCTCGCGGCCCAGCATCACCCCGTCCACCTGCTGCAGATGTTGCGCGCATTCGTCCAGGCTCTTGATGCCGCCGTTGATGACGATGGTCAGCTGCGGAAACTCCTGTTTGAGCCGGTAGACCAGCTCGTACTGCAGGGGCGGGATCTCGCGGTTTTCCTTGGGTGAAAGGCCGTGCAACCAGGCTTTGCGCGCGTGGATGATGAAGGTCTCACAGCCGGCTTCGGCCACGATTGAGACGAAGCGCCGCAGAAATTCATAGTCCCTGGAATCGTCCACGCCGATGCGATTCTTGACCGTGACCGGCCGGTCGGTGGCTTTGCGCATCGCCGCAATACAGTCGGCCACGCGTTGTGGATCGCGCATCAGGCAGGCGCCAAAACGGCCCTCCTGTACGCGGTCGGAGGGACAGCCGCAGTTGAGGTTGATCTCGTGGTAACCGAAGCGGTCGCCGAGTTCGGCACACTGCGCCAGCTCGTCCGGATCGTTGCCACCCAGTTGCAGGGCCACGGGATGCTCGGCCGGATCGAAGCGCAGAGAGAGTTTGGGTTCGCCATGGATCAGCGCGCCGGTCGGCACCATTTCAGTGTACAGGCGCGCGTGCCGCGACAGCTGGCGGTGGAAGTAGCGGCAATGCCGGTCGGTCCACTCCATCATCGGGGCGACGCAGAAGCGGTGCGGCGAATGTGCGTGCGGCATCCGGCTATTGTAATCGCTCATCCCCGACGGCACCCACTGCCGGGTTCCGGGGTCGGTGGTACAGGCTGTGCGCCCACGGTGCGGCAGATACAAAGGAAGCTCTGCAATAATACCCGCACCGTACATTGCCGACCCCGTCCATGAGCAACCGGTATCTCCAGATGTCCCAGACGCTGTGGGGAAAGTCCTTTATTTCGCTGCTGGGATTGCCGCAGCCGCCGCGGCTCAAGCGCGGGGAGGGGCCCTGGGTACGGCAGCCACTGGAAGGACAGACCGTGATATTGGGGGGCAGTACCGGCGCCCGTTTTGTGAATCCGCTGCTGGAGGCACTGGATCAGGCCGGCGCGCACTTGCAGGTTCGTTCCGAGCCGCCCAGGGTCCAGGCTTCCACGGCCGCTGTGGAACCTGCGGCCGCTGCGCCTGACAGAGGTCCCTCAGGCGGGGAGGGGCCACCCTCGCAGGCCCTGGTGTACGACGCCTCCGGATTTTCGCGTCCGGAGCAGTTGCGCGAACTTTATGATTTTTTCCAGCCCCTGATTTCCGGCCTCTCGCCCAATGGGCGTGTGCTGGTCATCGCCGCTTCGGAGACGGACGTGAGTCCGGTGGCGACGGCCTGCAGCTATGCCCTGCACGGCTTCATCAGGAGTCTCGGCAAGGAGATTGGACGCAAGGGTGCCTGTGCCAATCTGCTGGTCATGAAGCCCGGGGCAGGTCCGGCGCTGGCGGGTGCCGTGCGTTATTTCCTGTCCGACCGGTCCGCATTTATATCGGGTCAGTCCCTGCTGCTGCAGGCGCCCGCGCATCCGCCGTGGTTTGAGTGGCAGGGGACTCTGAAGGGCAAAGTCGCCCTGGTCACGGGTGCGGCGCGTGGCATCGGCGCCGCCATCGCGGAGGTACTGGCGCGTGAAGGCGCACAGATCGTCGGTGTGGACCGGCCACGAGAGCAGGAGGCGCTGAGCGCCGTCCTCAACCCGATCCAGGGTGTGGGATTGCCCGAGGACATCACGGCCGCCGACGCACCCGCGCGCATCCTGCAAGAATGCCGGAGCCATTTTGGCGGTCTCGACATCGTGGTGCACAACGCCGGCATCACGCGCGACCGTCTGCTGCGCAACATGCAGCCGGGATTCTGGGACAAGGTCATCGAGGTCAACCTGGCTGCGATGGTCCGCCTCAACGAGGCGCTGCTGAAGGGCGGCCTGAAACCGGGGGCGCGCCTGGTCTGTGTGTCCTCCATCGGCGGCATCGCCGGCAACGTCGGGCAGACCCATTACGCGGCCACCAAATCGGCGGTGATCGGCTACGTGAAGGCACTGGCCCCTGCTCTGGCGCTGCAGGGCGGGGCGATCAATGCCGTGGCGCCGGGTTTTATCGAAACACAAATGAGCGCCGCCATGCCCCTGATCCCGCGCGTGGTCGGGCGCCTGATGAACTCGATGCTGCAGGGCGGTTTGCCAGTGGACGTTGCCGAAGCGGTGGCGTTTCTCTCCAGCCCCTATGCCGCGGGCATCAACGGCCAGACCCTGCGCGTGTGCGGGCAGCATCTGGTCGGTGCATGAACGCCTGCGCGGGGTACGGGCGGACGTGAGCATGCCGGAGCGCGTTGCCGACGTACGCCTGCCGACGCCGTATGCTGATTTTCAGCTGCGCGTGTATCTGGCGACGGATGGCAAGGAACATCTGGTGCTCAGGCTGGGCGATTTAGCCGGCCCCCCGCCGTTGGTGCGGGTACACTCGGAATGCCTGACCGGCGATGCGCTCTTTTCGCTGCGCTGTGACTGTGGCTTCCAGCTGGAGCACGCCCTGCAGCGCATCGCCAGCGAAAAACGCGGTGCTTTGCTGTATCTGCGTCAGGAGGGGCGCGGCATCGGCCTGGCCAACAAAATCCGCGCCTACGCCCTGCAGGACCGCGGCGCGGACACCGTGGAGGCCAACGCGCATCTGGGGTTCGGTTCCGACCTGCGCGATTACGGCCATGCCGTGAACATTCTCAAAGACCTGGGCGTCACGCGCCTGCGCCTGATGACCAACAACCCGCACAAAATTGAGGCACTGGAAAAGGGGGGCATCCAGATCGCCGAGCGGGTTCCGATTGAGTGCGGACGCAACCCGCACAACGATGCCTACCTCACCACCAAGGCCGACAAACTCGGACACCTGCTGCAACTGCCGGCCGACGACGGCCATTCATGAGTGAGGCGACGCTCTACGGTCTGGCGCGTCGCGCGCTGTTCCAGCTCGACGCCGAGCACGCCCATGAGCTGACACTGCGAGCACTGGCGCGTGCGCCGCTCCTCACGACGCTTCCATTTCGGACTGTGGTACCGGACGATCCGGTGGAATTGATGGGACTGCGTTTTCGTAATCGTGTCGGTCTTGCCGCCGGCCTGGACAAGAACGGTGACTGTATCGCGGCGCTGGACCGGCTTGGATTCGGTTTTATCGAAATCGGCACCGTCACACCCCGGCCCCAGCCCGGCAATCCGCGTCCACGGCTGTTTCGTCTTCCGGCACAACAGGCGCTGATCAATCGGTTGGGATTCAATAACAAAGGTGTGGATCACCTGGTGCGACAAGTGCAACAGACGTCCTGCAAAGCCGTGCTGGGCATCAACATCGGCAAAAACGCCGACACGCCCCTGGAATCCGCGCCAACCGATTACGAGCAGTGTCTGCGCAAGGTTTATCCCTGGGCGGGGTACGTCACGCTCAATCTTTCATCGCCCAATACCCCGAAACTGCGTGACTTGCAGGTCGGCGAACCCTTCAGAACCCTGCTCACGCGCATAACGGCAGTGCGGAAAGAATTGGCTCAGCGCTATGGCCGCCGGGTACCGCTGCTGATCAAGATTGCACCCGATCTGTCGGACTCCCAGCTGGCGGACATCGCTGTCACAATCCGTGCACAGGGCGCGGACGGATTGATTGCCACCAATACCACCGTTCAGCGCCCGGGTCTGGAACAGGAACCGCTGGCAAAAGAGCAGGGGGGGCTCTCAGGCGGTCCCCTGAAAGCGCTGTCCCTGGCCGTGCTCAAATCCCTGCGGGCCCGTGTCGGCGCGGATTTTCCGCTGATGGGTGTGGGCGGAATTCTGAGCGGTACCGATGCCGTAGAACGTCGCAACGCCGGCGCCGATCTGATTCAGATCTACACCGGATTCATCTACCGCGGCCCGGCGCTGGTCGCTGAATGTGTCCGTGTACTGAACACCGGCGAACCGGGATCGTCCGGAATTTCCGCAAGGAAGAAGGCTTGACCAAGGATTTTCAGATCGCGTGATACTGGCAATGATCTATGATGTGCAATAGGGCTGCGCCACCAAAATTGTTCATGCGTGACATTTAAGTTAAAACATGCGCGAGTTCGCCCTGGAGAAAAACGAATGAATATCAAAGCACGCCCGGTGTGTGCCGTCATAGGGCTTCTCGTGATTGCAGGCGCGATCACACTCCCCGTCCGGGCTGCCGAGACCCGGCGTCCCAACGTCATCGTGATTCTCGCCGACGATCTTGGCTACGGAGACACCGGCGTCTACGGTAGCAAGATTATTAAAACGCCCAACATTGACGCGCTGGCATCTGACGGTGTGCGCTTCACTTCGGGCTATGTCACTCATCCTGTTTGTGCGCCCTCGCGCGCGGCCCTTATGACGGGGCGCTATCAGCAGCGCTTCGGCTTTGAATTCAATCCCGCGGGGCGTGACCGCAGCGCTGGCGTCTCTCTGGACGAGATCACACTCGCGCAGATCCTGAAATCCGCCGGCTATGCGACCGGCATGGTGGGCAAATGGCACCTCGGTCAAACGAACGAGCTCTATCCCAGTGACCGTGGCTTCGACTCTTTTTTCGGCATGGCGAGCGGCGCTTCGGGTTACATTATCAATCCCCAACCCGGTGACGAGTTCTTCACGTCGGACTGGGAAAGCGGCAACGCAAGCGCGGCCAATGAAGCCCAGGGTGAGGCGCTGAAGAAGCAGCTCAACCGTTGGCGCCGAACCGGTCCCATTACACGCAATCACGAAGCGGTCGAGGTCCCTGAGTATCTCACCGACCGATTGACGGACGAGGCCGTTGCCTTCATTGACAGTCACAAGACCAAGCCGTTCTTTCTCTATCTTGCTTACAACGCGCCGCACGCACCCCTCCAGGCGACGAAGAAGTATCTCGATCGGTATAAGCACATTTCGCATAAGAGCACGCGCATCTATGCGGCCATGGTGTCGGCGCTTGACGATGGCGTTGGCGCGGTGCGCGCCAAGCTCAAGGCCGAGGGCCTGGAGTCCAACACCCTCATTTTCTTCCTCAGCGACAATGGCTGCGCGGGGTACCTTGACGGCCAGTGTTCGAACCTGCCCCTGTCGGGTTTCAAGGGCGAGCACCTCGAAGGCGGCATTCGCATTCCTTACATCGTCTCCTGGCCGGGCCACGTAGCGGGGGGGCGCACCGACGATCGTCAGGTCTCGACACTTGACGTGGTGCCGACGGCGGCGGCACTGGCGGGCGCAACCCTGCCGGCGGACCGTTCCTATGACGGAATCAATCTCATACCCTATCTCACGGGCGTCCAGGCTGGCCTCCCGCATCCGGTGCTCTACTGGCGAGCCGGCGTCAACTATGCGATCCGCGATGGAAGCTGGAAGATGTGGATCGCCAACCGCGCGCCAGCTTCGGTCAAGGTCAAGCCCCTGACGGACAGTTTCAGAGTGGATAAGCGGGTGCAACCGCCGGCAGATGCCAACGCAAAGATCGGCGCCGAGGGCCAGGTCGTGATGCTCTACGACCTTTCTAAAGATATTGGCGAGACCAAGAATCTGGCAGTGTCACAAAGCGCCGTCGTGGATCGCCTCCGCAAGAAACTCAACAGTTGGGACGCGATAATGGGGAGCCCTCAATGGGCCAGTGAGCGCCAGTCTTACTACTACTATCGTGGCGAGGTGCTGCAACTTTTTGATTGAAAGTTGAGGCCGCGCCCGGAAGAAGACGCCCAGCCAGAGAATACCCCGAAGACACGCTGCCACAAGCTCGCGTGCCAGCGTAAACGCCATCTGTCCCATCGTGCCCACTCGATGGGCCTGCGGAACGCTACCGCCCGATCATTGACGGAGACGATTGTTTTTTGTACTATACTGTCCAATATTTTAGATGATACAGTCCGGCCTGCGTGGCCGTGCTCGTGATCGTACTCGGATGGGACGGAGATGAAGCGAAAAAGGACTGAATTCAGACGCGGTGTTGCGGCATTTCGTGAGGAGATCATTCTCGATCGTGGCGCGGCAGCCTTCGTCAGGAAAGGGCTGTCTCAGGCAAGCATGGCGGATGTCGCGGACGAAATAGGAATCAGCCGCGCGAGTCTCTACAACTACTTCCATTCCCGGGACGAACTGATTGACGCGATTCTCAAGCGTATGACAGAACAACTGCTGTCCCCCGACGCGGCGCTGTTCACCAGGCCAGGCCATGGCATCGCGCTTTCCCTGCGTATCGCCCGGAGATCTCCACACGCTTATCTTCTGCTCATCCGGTTTGCCGCCGGCGAACCACAATACGCGTCCTATCGGGATGCCTATCACAAGGTCATTCTGGAGCGGACGCTCGATCGGGCGGCGCGCTTTTTTGGCGATGCGCGCGCGCCCTTTCTGCGTCGAGTAGCGGCACAATCGGTGATCGCTTTCATCGAATCCTCGGTCGCAAACTGGATTGAAACCGGTTCGGAGATCGAAGACCCGCAATTCATCGCCTGGGGTGAGCAGGCGCTTGGGGCGCTCTTCAGGGAGTGGGGCTATGACGTACAGAAAGCGGCACTCAGGCAATCGGCATAGAAATGAGAATACATTCAGCCGTGTTCAGGCGCCATGATGGACAAACAGGAGGAGACAATCATGAGTACATTTCGCGAGGTGCAACCTGACTTCTCGCAGACCGGATGGAGCAGGAGGGCGGTTCTGAGGGCAGTCATAAGCGCGGCAGGTACGTCCAGCCTGACAGGGTTCGGTCTGCAGCCTGCCTACGCGCAGGAGACGACGAGCGACCCCGGAGTCGCCGCAGCGGAGAAAACGTTGCCACGGACATTGGCTGCCATTACGGCCGGCATGGGCACACAGCAGGTTGGAGCACAAGCTTACGTTTCGATCGGTGGCAAGCCGGTTGCCAGCTTTGCGCTCGGCCTTGCCCGCCCCGGCGTCGCATTGACGACCGAGACCATGTTTATTTGGTATTCCGCGACAAAACCGACGTTTGCAATCCTGATTGCTCAGCTTTGCGACCAGGGCCTGATTCGACTCGACGATCGCATCGTGGACTATATTCCGCAGTTTGCCCAGAACGGCAAGGACGAGGTGACGATTCGCCAATGTCTTACCCATTCCGCAGGTATCCCGCACGCCGGCTCAATATCTCCAGTGCAGGGGCTGACGCCCGAGGAGATTGCCTCGATCAGCGCAGCATCGCTTGAGTTTCCTCCCGGGCAATTCAAGGAGTACCATCCGTTCAGTACGGGGTTCATCCTGGGCGAGATCATTCAGCGGATTACGGGGCGTCCCTATCAAGACCATATTCGGAAGGCGTTGTTCTTGCCCCTGCGCATGCCGGATTGTTGGGTGGGCATGACCCAGGAGCGCTTCGATGCCTATGGCGACAAAATTGGCCTGCTCTATTCCGAGAACAGGTCCGGAGAGCTTGTCCCACCGCAAGATGGGGAGAAGTTCTCGTTGAATGTCACTCCGTCAGCAAACGGTCGCGGACCGATGAAACAGTTCGCGCGTTTCTATGAGGCGCTTCTGGCGGGAGGTGAACTTGATGGCGTGCAAATCCTCTCGGAACAGATGACTGAGAAATTTACCACCTATTACTCCCTCCTCCCAGAATGGGATAAGACGCAAGAAGAACCGACGCCTGCCGGGCTGGGCTTCGTCCGACGGGAAACCCGCCTGTTCGGCGTACATGCCTCACTGCAAGTCTTTGGTTCGGTGGGCAGCGCTTCCTCGGTCGCGTTTTGCGACCCGCGTCACGACTTGGTTGTCGCTTACGTTCTCAATGGTCGCATTCAGGATTACGTCGCTCATCGGGACCGCTGTGCCGCGATATCCGGTGCCATTTATCAGGATCTCGGTATCGCGTAGAAGCACAGTCCATCATTGCGGAAGAATGCAGCAATGCCGACTTCGTAGTGCTGGGTGATGAAGCGACTGTTTGATTCGAGGCATTCGGGATGCCTATCACAAGGTCACTCTGGAGCGGACGCTCGATCGGGCGGCGCAATTACGAACATCATGATGGGACAGGCAGGAGGAGACAATTGTGAAAACTTTCCCTGAGACTCGACCCGAGTTCTCGCAGATTACGTGGGACAGGAGGGCAGTTCTGAGAGCGGTTCTAGGCGCGGTCAGCGTGCCCGGTGTGATGGGGCTCGGCTTGCAGCGTGTCTATGCGGAGCAGGCGACGAGCGACCCCGGAGTCGCCGCGGCGGAGAAAGTACTACCCCGGACATTGGCCGCCATTACGGCCGGCATGGGCACACAGCAGGTTGGAGCACAAGCTTACGTTTCGATCGGTGGCAAGCCGGTTGCCAGCTTTGCGCTCGGCCTTGCCCGTCCTGGTGTCGCACTGACGACCGAGACCCTGTTCAACTGGTATTCCGCCACGAAGCCAACCGCTGCCATTCTGATCGCCCAGCTCTGGGACCAGGGCCGCATCGGGCTCGACGATCGCGTCGCGAAATATATTCCGGAGTTTGCCCAGAAAGGCAAGGACGAGGTGACGATTCGTCAATGTCTTACCCATTCCGCGGGAATCCCGCACGCCGGCTCGCCCATGCAAAGCCTGAAAGGCATGACGCCCGAGCTGATGGCTTCCATCTATGCCGCGCCGCTCGAGTTTCCTCCGGGGCAATTCAAGGAGTACCATCCGTTCAGTACGGGGTTCATCCTCGGTGAAATCGTGCAGCGGCTCACCGGCCGTCCCTATGGGGACCACATTCGAGAGGCACTGTTTGTACCCCTCGGGATGCCGGACTGCTGGGTCGGCATGTCCAAGGAACGCTTCGATGCCTACGGTACGAAAATTGGCCTGCTCTATGCCGACGGCAAGGCCGGAAAGCTCGCCCCGCCGCCCGGTGGCGAGAAATTCACGCTGAATGTCAGTCCCTCCGCGACCGGCC
>JAKEEJ010000093.1 GCA_022616655.1 Nevskiales bacterium
CCATTGATGAATTTATCCGTCCGGAAAAAGGCTTTCCGCCTCTGGGCGTGTTCTGGGGCAAGGAAAACGCCATTCTGCCCGCCAGCGCGGGAGAGAAGCTGTGTCAAAAGTTACAGCCCGAGCACCTTGAGTTTCTCGACGGCTGCGGGCATCTGGCGATGCGCGAGAAACCCGAAGAGGTGAACCGCAAGATGGAAGCGTTGCTGAAACAGGACCGCCGTTAAGCCGCCCCGCGTTGCTGGACACGGCCGACCAGGGCAATCCAGGTCGGTGACAGCAGCAGCGACAGGGCAATGACGGCGATGACCAGCCGGTGCGCCGGTTCCGAGAGCAGGCCGCTTTGGGCGCCCGCGGCCGTCAGCACAAAGCTGAACTCACCGATCTGTGCCAGGTGGGCGCCGATGTAGAACGAATAACGCCACGGGTCGCCCAGGAGGCGGAAGATCAGGGTGTTGATCAGGGTGTTGACGAAGAGCACCACCAGCGTCAGGCCGCCCACCAGCAGCAGGTTGTTCCACACAAAGTGCAGGTCCACCAGCAATCCGACGGACACAAAAAACACCGCCACGAACACCACGCGGAACGGCTCGAGCCGGTGACGCACCCAGTTGGTCTCGCGCGCCACGCCCACCAGCAGGCCGGCCAGAAAGGCGCCCAGCGCTGCCGAGAGCTGGAACAGGCCCGAGAGCAGCGAGAACCCGAGACACAGACCAAAAGCCAGGAACACCTGGAGTTCCCGGTCCCGGCGCAGGCGCTTGGGGAACGGCAATCGCACCCGCTTGCCCACGGTCATCCAGATCAGCAGGGCCAGCGCCAGAACCACGCCAATACCCTGTAAACCCAGTCTTTGGGGGTCCAGGCCGTTGCCTGACAGGAAACCGATCGTCAGCAGCATGGGGATCAGGGCCAGGTCTTGCGCCAGCAGCACGCCGAGTGCGTCCTGACCGATCTTGGAACGGAGTTGGCCGGTCTCCCGCAGGTAGTTGAGCACAACCGACGTGCTGGAAAGGCTGATGACAAAACCCATCAGTACGACATAAGCCAGCGGCCAGTCCATGAACCAGCCGGCCACGCCCAGCAGCAGCACACTGGCAGCGATCTGGACGGCCGTGCCCAGGAACATGATGCGCCAGTTGGCGAGCAGTTTGTACGGCGTGGTTTCCATGCCGACAAAAAACAGCAGCAACACCACGCCCACGTCGCCCATCCGCGCCAGGGTTTCGCGGTCTGACAGCAGGCCCAGCATGTGCGGACCGAGAATCACGCCCGCAATCAGATACCCGATCACGTGGGGTTGGCGCAGCATGCGACTGGCCAGCGCCACGGTCAGAATCACCAGCGTGGCGCCGACCATGTCCAGCAACAGGGGATCGTAATGCATGACGACGGGTTAGTGACCTACCGGCGCGTGGGAATTGAACCGGGAATTTTACCGGGTACGCGCCGTGGGCTGTGCTTCGCCCTCGTCTCTGAGCGAAAAGGGGGTGAAATGCGTGCCGCGGTCGTAGGCGTCTATTCCCTCCGCACGTTTGAGCCGGCCGACGACGAGATAGGTCACCGGTGTGAATACGGCTTCCACTCCCACCTTGAATAGAAAGTTGAAAACCATGACCGCCAGCAGCGTGTCGTGGGTCCACATGCCATGGAACGCGAGGGGATAGAAAATCAGCGAATCCACCCCCTGGCCCAGGAACGTCGAGCCCAGGGTGCGCGTCCACAACCAGCGGCCCCGGGTCCACAGCTTCATCTTGGCCAGCACGAAAGAATTGACAAAGTCGCCCACCCAGTACGCGACGATGGACGCCAGCACGACGCGACCGGTGGTGCCGAAGACGGTTTCCAGCGCCGGTTGCAGAATGGCGTTGTATTCCGTGGCGGCCGGCGGCATGCGCAGAATCACCCAGGACACGAACGTGGCGAACAGCAGCGCCGCAAATCCGGCCCAGATCGCACGCCGGGCACGGGCGTAACCGTACACCTCCGTCAGCACATCGCCAAAAATGTAACTGATGGGGAAGAACAGATTGCCCGCGCCAAAACTCACGAGGCCGATGAGGGGCAAAGAAAGCGTGCCCACCTTGGCCGGGCCGATCAGGTTGGCGCAGAGCAGCACCGCCACCATGCCCACAACGAGAAAGTCGTAATAGCGACAGGCGCGCAGAGGTCCCCAATTTACACTCCTCGCCCCACGGGGGACGGGATGACCGCCCAGGATCTTCGGCATAAAGTTCCACCGGCCGTGTTTTGGGCAGAATAGGGCGATGCCAAGTTCCGTACCGAAGGTGACGGCGAAGGCCGCGAGACCACGTCCGTTGCGGGGCGTTCTGGCATGGCTGCACCGCTACCGCCACGCGCTGGCCCCGCTCAGCTTTGCCGCCGGTGCCGCGAGCTGCGTCCTGATCCATCGCCAGGAGCGGCTGGCCCAGTGGCTGGCGGCCCTGCTGTTCCTGTCCTGGCTGGGGATGTGGCTCGAAGGCGCTCTGGCGCGCCGGCTGCGACTGCCACCGGCGCTGCTACGTTTTGTGATCCAGGCCATCCACCAGGAGACCTTCTTCTTTGCCCTGCCGTTTTTCTTTGCCACCACGCTCTGGAGCACTCCCCAGGCAGGTTTCACGATTCTGGTGGTGGCGGCCGCGCTCGCCACTTTGTGGGATCCGTTCTATTTCGGGACTCTTGCCTCCCGCCGCTGGATGTATCTGGGATTTCATGCGTTCGCCATTTTTGTGACGGCTCTGGTGGCGTTGCCGATTCTGGTGCACCTCACCACCACCCAGAGCCTGGCGCTGGCGAGTGCGGCGATGGGTCTGTTTGCCGTGCCGAGTCTTGCGCACGTCATTAACCGCCAGCGGGCCACGCACTGGGTGTTGCTGGTGCTGGGTTCCGCGGCGCTGGGCGGTCTGGCCTGGTTGGCCCGGCCCTGGGTTCCGCCGGCCACGCTGTGGGTCGAACAGGCCCTGATTACGGAAACCGTGGATGCCCAGAGCAAGTCGCCCGGCCTGCGGCTGTTCAGCGTCTCCGCCGCGCACGTGCACCGGCAGGGCCTGTATGCCTATACCGCCATCCACGCCCCGCGCGGCTTGCGCGAGCAGGTGTTCCATCGCTGGGTACGCAACGGCCGCGAAGTGGATCGCATCCCGCTCGAAATCGTGGGTGGGCGGGCGGAAGGTTACCGGGCCTGGAGTTATAAAAAAGGATTTCCCGCCGAAGCCCGTGGCGAATGGCGGGTGGAGGTGGTCACCGAAGGTGGGCAGCGGATTGGCGAGATCCGCTTCCGGGTCGTGTAGCGGTTCAGACCAATTCGGTCAGTGCCCCGACAGGACTTCGTCCGCTGCAAGACGGTCGGGCGCGCGGAGGTTTCGGGTCAGCAGCGCGTAACAGCCGGGCACCACATACAGTGTCAGAACCGTGGCAAACAGCACGCCCCAGAACACCACGATGCCCAGATTTTCACGCGACTCGGCACCGGCGCCGCTGGCGAGAATCAAGGGCGCGGCGCCCGCGATGGTGGCGATGGACGTCATCAGAATCGGGCGCAGGCGGATCTGCGCGGCTTCGAGCAGCGCCTCCCGGAACGGCCGGCCCGCCGCACGACGCTGGTTGGCGAACTCGACAATCAGGATGCCGTTCTTGGTCGCCAATCCGATCAGCAGAATGATGCCGATCTGCGTGTAGATGTTCAGCGAATAGCCGAACACGAACAGCGCCGCCAGCGCACCGAACACCGCCAGCGGTACGGTGCTCATGATGACCAGCGGGTGTACAAAGCTCTCGAACTGTGCCGCCAACACCAGGAACACGACGACCAGCGCCAGACCGAAGATCAGGAACAGCGACTGGCTGGACTCGCGCAGCTCGCGCGCCTCGCCCCGGTAGGACAGCCGTGCCGAGGCGGGCAGCTCTTCCGCCGCCGCCCGTTCGATGTCGCGCAGCGCTTCGCCCAGGGTGTAGCCGGAGGCGAGTCCTGCCGAAATCGTGATGCTGCGCAGCCGGTCGTAGCGGTTGTACGAGGCCGCGCCGGCGGTTTCGCGGGTGCGCAGCAGGTTCGCCAGGGGAATCAGGGCGCCCGAATGATCCGAGCGTACGTAGATGTTGGCCAGGTCCGACGGACTCACGCGGTCGGTGGCGGCCGCCTGCAGCCACACGTCGTATTCCTCGCCGCGGTCGAGATACGTGGTCACGCGCCGCCCGCCCAGCAGGGTTTCCAGCGTGCGGCCGATCACGTCCACCGGCACCCCCAGATCGCCGGCGCGCTTGAGATCAATCTTCAATTCCAGCGTCGGCTTGGTTTCCCGGTAATCGGAATCGAGTTGCGTCAGCTTCGGATTTTCGCGCTTGAGGCGCGTCATGAGCCGGTCGCGCCACTGGGCCAATTCCGTGTAGGAGCCGCCCCCCAGCACGATCTGCGCGGGCCGACCGTAGCTCATCCCAAAGCCGCTGCGGGTGACGGCAAAGGCCTGTACCCCGGGCAATTGGACCAGCTCCTGATCGAGTTCGTTGGCAACGTCTCGCGTGCTGCGCGTGCGCTCAGACCCGTCGGTGAGCGATACCATCAGGGCGCCGGTGTTGACCTCGTTGGTCGAGCCGTAGTTCGGGATGCGCAGCATCAGGCGGTCCACTTCGCCCTGGCCCAGCCGGCGCAGCAGTCCGGCCTCAATCTGCGCCATATAGCGCGCGGTGTAGTCGAAGCTCGCTCCTTCCGGTGCAGTGACCTGAATGCTGAACTGTCCGCGATCTTCCGGCGGCGTGAATTCGTACGGGATTGCAAGGAACAGCCCCGTGGCGCCCAGTACCAGAAGGCCCATCGCCGCGGCCGAGCTCCAGGGGCGCTCCACCAGGCGGCTCAACCCAGTCCGGTAGCGGTGTGACAGAGTGGAAAATCCATCCGACACCGCCTGGGTCAATGGATTCGCTTTCGATGGATCCTTCAGCAGAACGGCACACAAGGCAGGTGCCAGGGTCAGTGCCACGATGCCGGAACAGGCCACCGCCGCCGACAGGGACAGTGCGAACTCCCGAAACAGGCGGCCGGTATTGCCTTCCAGGAAGGCCAGCGGAATCAGGGTGGCCACCAGTACCACGGTCGTGGCGATCACCGCAAAACCCACTTCGCGCGCACCCCGGTAGGCAGCCAGCAGCGGCCGTTCGCCCTGCTTCAGACGACGATGAATGTTTTCCACGACCACGATGGTGTCGTCCACCACGATGCCGATGGCCAGTACCAGTGCGAGCAACGTGAGGGTGTTCAGCGAGAAGTCCAGTGCCCACATAAAAATGAATGAAGCCACCAGTGAAATTGGAATGGTCACGGCCGGGATCAGCGTGGTGCGCAGATCGCCGAGAAACAGGAAGATCACGGCCACCACCAGCAGGGCGGCGATGCCGAGTGCCGCGCTGACTTCGTGCAGCGAGGCCTCGATGAACAGCGAATAATCCGAATTGACGCGGAGTTGCATGCCGGGCGGCAGGTCCTCGGCGATTTTCGTCATCTCGGCCTTGACGGCGCGGGCCACGGTCAGGGTGTCCGCCCTGGATTGCTTGGTGATGCTCACCCCCACGGCCGGGACACCTTTGGCACGGTATTCGTTGCGCCGGTCCGCGGGCGCAACTTCCACACGGGCCAGCTCGCCGAGACGGATCG
>JAKEEJ010000094.1 GCA_022616655.1 Nevskiales bacterium
GCCACTTTTGATTACCCGTTCGACGCGCCGCGCAAATTCATCTTTCCGGACAGTCTCAAGCTGGCGCCGGAGTTGCGCGACGCCATCCACGGTACCCTGGACGGCATCGGCAAACTGCATGACGCGCTGAAGCAGCGTCCGGACATTGATCCCGCCCGCATCACCGTGGCCGGCGCCAGCGCCGGAGCGCCGATATTCTCCAGCGTTCTCTGATCTGGATGGAGGCCCAGGGGCTGCTCTGAGAAACACGTTCCCGTTTTGGCGTGTCCGTATCCGGGGAAATTCCCCGCCCGGCGAGGCGGGGAATTTTGTTCGTTTGAGGTTTGCTAGGGCCTGGCCTTTACCGCTACGGCCAGCAGATTCTGGCTGAAGATGGACCGGGCGGCGAGGTCGCCGGTCTCGGCGGCGAGATAGAAACGCAGCAACGCGCGAATGCACATCCACGACACCCAACGCAACGCGCTGACAACACCGTGAATCACCGGCCGGTCCTCGAAGCATCGCACTTCGGAAAATCCGGAACACAACAACAGCTGCGAGAGGGATTCGTGCGTGAAGGCCAGTTCGTGGGTGAAATCGCCGTAGCGGATGCGCCCCGCGAACGGCGATTCGCCATTGGGTGCGTGAAGGATCCAGCGGCCGCCGGAGGCCAGCACGCGACGGACTTCGTCCACGACCTCGAGTACTTCCGGTTTGGTGAAGTGCTCGATGACGTCGAAGGCCACGACGACGTCGCAGGCGCCCTCGGACAGGCCGCGTAACGTTTGCAGCACATCTCCGAGCTCCACACCGTGGATGTCCAGCCGCCGGGCGGCCGCCACCTGCTCCGGGGACGTGTCAACGCCACGCAGGTTGTTGTAGCCCGCACGGCGTGCGAAATGCAGCAGTGCACCGTGCCCACAACCCAGATCGAGCACGCGGGCCGCGCGGTCGGCCGGGAAATGACACCGGATCAGATCTGTCAGATACGCCGCGCGCGGCTGCAAGTCCGCCGTTGACGCAGGGGCCGGCGCGCCTTCACGCGCACCGGCGTAACGGGCGTACAGTCGGGAACGGTAATCGGTGTCCATCGCGTCTCCAGTGGTAAAAACAGCGGGCTTCACTTCCGCGCGGCCACAAGGCCGCTCAACAGCATCCGGTCGAGTCGGCCGGCACGGACCCGGGGCACCCGCAAGGCGGTCTCCACCACGCGGGCCAGGCTTTCGGCATAGCGGTCCGGCGTCCAGCCCTGAATGATGCCCCGGCTCACCTGGCCCATGGCCACCCGGTTGCAGTCGCCGTGGGCCAGGCGCCCCATCAGCCCGGCGAGCTCCTGCGGCCGGCGCGGATCAAACGTGAATCCGTTCCGCCCCTCCCGAACCAGGTCCGGCGCGCTGCCGCAGGGTTTCGAGACCAGCACCGGGAGACCGGCGGACAGGGCTTCGTTGACCACGACACCCCACGGTTCACGCGTGCTGGCATGTACGAAGGCACCGGCCAACCCGTAATAGTCCGGAAGCCCGTCGAAGCTCACCCAGCCCGGAAGCAGGACGGAATCCTGCATCCCCAGTTCCGCCACCCAACGCTGCACGTCCGGCTTGAGCGGTCCGTCACCGGCCAGGACCAGCGACCAGGCCCCGGCGCCGGCTTTCTCACGGTACTGCCGGAAGGCGCGGAGCAGATTCTGCAAATTCTTTTCCGGCGCGAAACGGCTCGACGCAAAGAAATAATCGGCCGGCAATCCCAGCCGCCTGCGAACCGCCTGCAACTGCTGGCGGGCGCGGTCTGCACCACCGGAAAAATGCGCAACGTCAATGGTGTCCACAGGCCCGATGACCATCCGGTCCGCCGGCATCTTCAAGGCCGCCAGATAGGCGGCAGCCGTGGTCCCGGCGGCCCAGGCCACGGAATAAAGCCTTACGACGCGCGCTTTGATGGCCTCCCGCCACCCCTGGCGCTGGAAATCGTGACCGTTACTGTCCGAGGTGAAAACCGCAGGCACGCCGTTCGCCAGGCACCATTGCAGCCCGCTCAACTCCCGTCTGCCCGACCATCCCAGCGAGACGACGACATCCGGCTGAACCTGGCCGAGGCCCCGACGGATCCGCTCCTGAAGATCGGCAATCGGGGTACGTCCTTTCGGACCCACCGTGTCGGGCCACCTCACCGGGATTCGTCGGAAGCGTTCGCTTTCGATCTGGCGGCCGGCCGGATCCGGCGTGACCGGAAAGAGCTCAATCGCCGCAACGTCCATCAGCCGCGCCGAGGCGTTCAGATTGCTCACCAGCCACGGCGGCACCCTGTTAAAAACAATCGCCACGCGCCGGCGGTCCGTCCCATTGCATTTCATGTCTATTGCCTTGCGGGTCGCCGGGCGAGCGCCATGGCAACCGCCAGCTGCAAGCCGAACGCCGCCACCACCGCGGCGGCCGCACCCTTGACACCTAAGAAATAGATGCCGGCAAGACCCAGAACAAGAGCCGCCACCGCGCCGGCGAGCTGTGCCATCAGCACGTTGGACGTGTTGCGCCGCGCATAGGACACGCCGGCGAAAACGTGGGAGATTGCGCTCAACGAATAGCCGGCCGCGATCCATGGCATCAGCGAAGCGCCGCTGCGGTAGCGTTCGCCCAGACACACCTGTGCGACAAGATCGCTGAACAGCAGAAACAGCATGAAAAGGCCGGCGGCCGTGACCGTCACCCCTCCCAGCCATGCAAAAAAGATGCGGCGCGTCCTGGGTGCGTCGCCGGACGAGACGGCCTGGAAATACAGTGGACGCAACGTCGCCTCGACCGCGCCGCACAAGGCCATCGCCGGACGGCTCGCAATACCGTAAGCGGCCGCATAAAGTCCGGCCTGTTCCACGCCGAGCAGGCCGCCAATCATGTAACGGTCCGCCAGGGCACTCGACCAGGAAATGAGTCCCAGGGGCAACAGTGGCAGCGCATAGCGCCACAGTTCTTCCCGTACGCCGGCGTCGGCGTGGCCCGTGCCAGAGGGCCGGTCATCCACCCCTTCGCGTCGCGTTGTCAGGCAGAAGAACGTCAGAATCACTGCCGAGGCTACGACATACCCGCTGAGCACCGATGTCGCGCTGGTACCGATGAGCACGGTCGCAAGCACCGCGAAAACCGGTCTCCCCCAGGCTTCGGTGACGCTCCATAACGCCATGGGTTTCTGCCGGCGCGCGGCGTTGAACAGGGATACCTCGAGCGAGCGGGCCATGTCCAGCGCAAGCAACGGCACGAGCAGCAAACCGCTCCACACGCGGGCTTCTGTGGACACGGCGTACACCAGCCATCCCAGGACCCATAAACCCCCAAACCCGGGGCCTGACCGCACGAGCAAGGCCGCAACCCCGGCGCGCAGTTGCGGGAGCGAACCGGTGCGCGCATGGTCCGGGTAGGACCGTATCGCAGCCTGTACGAACGGTGCACCCGACAGTCCGTATCCCAGTGTGGCGATGCCGAGCAACAACATGGTTTCACCGAACACCCGTGTCGGGAGAAATTCGGTAAGCAGGCGCGTACCGGCCAGGGCGCCCAGCGCAGCACCGAAGTTGCCCAACACAACCCAGGCGCCCTCGCCGAGAACACGGCGGCGCGTGCCGACCCATTGACGAAGCACGGTCAACATGTCGCCGTCTCACGCCACGCCATGTGTTTTCCGGGCAATAAGCGCCATGCTTTTCCAGAAGAACGGACACCGTCCGATGCCACGGAACCCGACCACCTCAAACCCGGCATCGCGCAGCAGGCGCGACAGCGTTTTTCGGCTCCAGAACTTGATGTGTCCGCCGTGCCACAAGGGCCCGTGGTGCGAATCCCATTTATTGAGCACGGACAGTGCCAGATTTTTCAGATAACCGTGATAGGGCGTGGTAAGAATCAGGATTCCGGCATCGCTCAACACCGCCCGTGCGTACTGCGGCAGCTCGTGCGGTGCGTACAGATGTTCAATCACCTCGGTTGCGACGACGACATCGAACAGCTCCCTCTCGGCCGCCAGCAGTCTGGCGGGATCGTCCTGAACCCCGAAGTGGTAAAACCGAATGTGCGGAAAGCTCGTACGGGCGAGCTCGACGCCCGCGTCATCGTTCTCAATGCCCGTTACACGGTAGCCGGCGCGAGCCATGGCCGAACACAGCACCCCATTCCCACAACCGATATCGAGCACCCGCGTGGGTTGCAGCCGATCCAGTATTTTCAGGACCACGGGCACAAGGTAGCCACAGGAATAGGGCGCCTGCGTGCCTTGCCACCCGTAGTTCATAACCGCCTGAGGATT
Source organism: Nevskiales bacterium (assembly GCA_022616655.1). GTDB lineage: Bacteria > Pseudomonadota > Gammaproteobacteria > Nevskiales > Nevskiaceae > JACPFV01. The sequence continues at coordinate 4,270 of JAKEEJ010000094.1, forward strand.
CACGGATACTTCCCGTCCGGTCACTATCAGCCGCCGTCGCAGCGATCGTAAAGTCCATAACAGGCTCTAAGGTCGGGCGGGCAGTCCCGGGCCGATCATACGACTGTAATATTTCATTTAAATAGCAATGCTACCGTAACAAAAGTGCCTCTTTACGAGTGCTGACGTTTCGAGCCCTCCGGTCAACCCGTGCCCGGCCGGCCGCTCCGTCACACGGACCCATCCACGAGCGACTGTGAAAATCCTCTATATCGGCCAATTGTTCGAGGGCAGCACCTGCGAAAGCCGCCGGCGCATGCTGGAACAACTCCACTGCACGACGCTGGCGTTCAATACCCGTCCTTATACGGGTCATACCCATCGGGGGTGGCGCACGTTGGCGCATCGCTTCAATGCCGGGCCGCCGGTCACGGCGCTGAACCGCGACCTGTTGAGTTTTTCAGAGCATGTACACAGCGGCGTTGACTACGTCTGGGTGGACAAAGGCAAATGGCTGTACCCGGAAACCCTGCGCGCGATCCGGCAGATCACCGGCGGCCTGCTGATTCACTACACGCCCGACGCCCAGTTTCTGGACCATGCGTCGCGTCACTTCCGGGCGTGCGTCCCTCTTTACGATCTGATGTTCACCACCAAACCGTTTGAGCTTGACGCCTACCGGCGCGCGGGCGCGCGTTCGGTTCATCTGGTCCATCAGAGCTACGACAGCGTACGGCTCCGTCCGGACCGACCTAACGGCGCAGATCAAACAGGATTCGAGTCGGAGGTGTGCTTCGTCGGCCACTGCCAACCGTACTACGCCAACTGTTTGCACACGGCCCGGCGTGCCGCGGAACGGTTGCGGATCTGGGGCCCCGGCTGGTCGCGCTACGCCCGGCGTCATGGCTGGGCACGGGACGTGGTTTCCGGCGACGGTCTGTGGGGCGACGATTACGCCAGAGCGCTCAACGCCGCTGCCATCGGTCTGTGCCTGCTCTCAAAACGCATCCCCGAAACCACCACCACGCGCACGTTCGAAATACCCGGGTGTGGAACGTTCATGCTCGCCGAACGCACCTCGGATCACCTCGCGTTGTTCACGGAAGGCACGGAAGCGGAATTTTTCGGCGATGCGCAAGAAATGACGGACAAGATCCGCTTCTATCTGCGCCACCCGGCTCTGCGCGAACGCATCGCCGCCGCCGGGCACCGGCGCTGTCTTGCCAGCGGCTACCGTGATCTTGATCGCGTGCGGCAAATGCTCGCGCTTGCCGAACGCCGGCGACGCGTGCCGGGCGCAGAAACGCCCGGCATTCCCGCACCGTCGGCGGCCGATGGAACACACACGGCATGAAGATCTACCAGATCATTCAGGGCATGAGCAATGTTTCCGCCGGCCCGAGTTACTCGGTCGGCGCGCTCTCGCATCATCTGGCCGCCCGCGGCAACGAGGTTGCGATCATGGCCCTCGGGACCCCTCCCACGGAGTGGCCTTTCGACGCCAGGCTGGAAATGCTGGACGGCGGCTGTGAGCGCATCGGTCTTGCGGGACGGCGGACCGTCCGGCGCTTCCAGGCCATGGCGCGTGAACCCGCCATCCTGCACGGTCACAGCGTGTGGCGTACCGCCAATCTGTTTCCGCTGCTGCTGGACGCCGACAGCCCGGCCCGGATCGTCTGGAGCCCGCGCGGCACGTTCAGCGAATGGAGCTGGCGTTATCGGGCCGCGGTCAAACGGCCGTTCTGGCACCTGCTGCAGCGGCCGGCGCTGGCCCGGGTCGCCTGTTTTCACGCCACTTCGACCGCGGAATACGAAGCCATCCGACGCCGCGGCTTCGTGACACCGGTTGCGGTTGTTCCCAATGGCGTTGATATTCCACCCGTACCGTCCACTCAAACGCGGCGGAAAAGAATCGTCTTTCTCGGCCGCCTTCACTCGGTCAAGGGCATTGATCTGCTGCTGGCCGCCTGGAGGGCGCTGTCGGAAACATTCCGGGAATGGGAACTCGTGATCGCCGGTCCGCACGATTCCGCTTATGCGCACAAACTCCTGCACACTGCAACGCAAGGCGCTCAGCTCCGCGTAAGTTTTCCGGGTGAAACGACGGGGGAACGCAAGCGGGCGCTGCTGTCCGAGGCAGCCGTGTTCGTGCTGCCCAGCCATTCAGAAAATTTTGCGATGGTGGTTGCCGAAGCCCTGGCGCACGGCACACCCGTCATTACCACCACCGGCACACCGTGGCGCGAGGTGGTCACCCGGCGCTGCGGCTGGTACATCGAGCCCTCGGCCGCGGACTTGCGCGAGACCCTGAACGAAGCGCTATCGCTGCCGCTCGACGAGCTCGCGTCCATGGGCCGGCGCGGGCGTGACTGGATGATCGCCCATTACAGCTGGACGCACCTCGCCGCGCACATGAATGACGTGTACCGGTGGGCGCTCAAGGGCGGGACGCGCCCCGCTTGCGTCATCGCCGACTGAGGGATGCTCGTGGCCACCCGCTCACCACCTCTGACCTGGCGCCTTCCTTCGCTGCCCCCTGCCGCAGCCAGGACCGGAGAGTCAACAGCGCCCGCCATCGGGCCATCCCGCGTACAAACCGGCCCGCAACGCCGGAGGTTGTTCGTCATCGCCAACGCCACCTTCGCCCTCGTGCTGCTCGGTGGAATGTTCGCCGGCTCACCGGTGGCCGCCACCTATCTGATGCTGCTGTTCCTTGTGTGCACGATGCCGCTGCTGTTTGGCGATGTGCCGCACGGTCGTTTCGTGATCCTGCTGGTATTCATGCCGCTGTACTTCCTGCACTTCGGCCTTGCCGATCTCATGGCGGTGTTTTTTTTGGCCGACATCGCGGTGCCGCGGGGGCGCATCGGAAACTTCGCCCTGACCGGGGGCGAAATCGCCATCCTCGTCGGCGGCGCCATGCTGGTGTTCGGCTACGGGACCGCCGCCGCGGCTCTGCGGCGGCGCAAGGCACAGCCGCTGGCCGCGGACTGGCGAATGCCGACGATCATCCTGCTCGGATTGACCGGATGGATGCTGGGGGGTATGGGAACGTGGACGTTCCAGTTCAGCGGCACTGCCGACCTGAACAGGTCCGGACAGTACGGCTGGGGAATGGCCAGCGGCCTGGTGTTTTTGAACATGCTGCAGCAGGTCGGTATCGCGCTGCTGATTTACGCCGCGGTGGTGCAAAAACGCATGTTGACCCTGGCGTTGATGATCGTCGTCTTTGCGGTCAACTTTTTTATCGGTTTTCTGGGGGACTCGAAACTCATTGCGCTGCAGCCGCTGATCCTGTTCATCGCGGGCTGTTTCCTGATCGAGGGCCGCATTCCGAAAGTCTGGCTGGCGGCGGCCTGCGTCCTTGTCGTCGCCACGTATTCGGTGTTCGTGGGCTACCGGGAAGTTCTGCACGGCGGCGGATTGTCGCGAGAGAAGGCGCTGGGCAGCCTTTCGAAGAATCTGGACAAGGCGCTGAAAGCGAGCACGGCCGGCGAAGGCCGGATCGAAAACAGCCTCCACGGCCTGACGGCGCGTCTGGATCTCAAGCCGATGGTGGAAACCATTGTCCAGCGGACCGGTCACACCGTTCCCTACCAGGACGGGAAAACCATTGCGATCCTGTTCTACGCCTTCATTCCCAGAATCTTCGTTGACAAACCGGCCACTTCGATCGGCAGAGTCTTCAACCGGGAGTTCGGGATCTCCTCCAGTCCGGACACCTACATTGCCCCCTCACAACTGGGCGAACTGTACTGGAATTTCGGCTGGGCGGGCGTCATCGTCGGCATGTTCGTCATCGGCGCCGTTCTCGGCACGACCGGCACGCTGTTCAATCTCGCTCGATGCACGAGCGTGGCGCGACTGCTGGTCGTCCTGACGACGTTTTACGTACTGTGTTTCCGTTTCGAAGGCGGCATCGGCCAGCAGTACACCCTGTGGCTGCGGTATCTCGCGATCATCGTGCTGTTGCACCTGCTGTTTAAAAAACGCCGGCCGGCGTTGACGCCCGACCCCGGATCGCCCGGGGGCCGGTAACGGACCCTCGTGGAAGCAGTGACGTGACCCCCCGGACCGATCCGCCCGTCAGGAACCTTCTCATCTTCAGGGTGGGATCCATCGGAGACACGGTGGTGGCCCTGCCCGCCTTGCGGCGGATTGAAAAATGCTTCCCCGATTCGAGGCGGGTTCTGCTGACGAACTTCCCGACCGACGGTGGCAAGAAAGAAGCGCCGATTGCCACCGTTCTGGCGCACACGGGATTGGTGCACGAATACATCGAATACCCGGCCCGCCTCAACACCCTGCCGCTGGCCCTGCGTTTGATCAGAACACTGCGGTCCCGGTCATTCGATGCGCTGATTTATCTGATGCCCGTCCGGCAGAAACAGCAGCTCATCCGTGACTGGCTGTTCTTCAAGTCCGCCGGCATCCCCCGATGCCTCGGACTCAATTTCTCAAAGCGTTACCAGACGCATTTGCGTCGTTCCGCCGACCGGTACGAACATGAATCGGAACGCCTGCTCCGGAATCTGCACGAATTGGGAAATCGGCCAGGCACCGTACAGGAGTCTTCGAACACGCTCGCCATCACGCGCCAGGAAATGGAAGCGGCGTCCGTGCATCTGAACGGGCGCTTCGTGCAGGGCAATTTTGTCGTCGCCAATATCGGGGGGAAAGTCGCGGTCAAAGACTGGGGTGAGGTCCGGTGGAACGAATGGGCACAGCGTTTTTCCACCGGGAACCCGGGCCTCGGGCTGGTCACGGTCGGATCGGCAGACGAACGCGACCGCAGCGAGCGCCTGTGCAGAAACTGGCGCGGGGAGAGTCTGAACCTGTGCGGAACACTCACGCCGCGACAATGCGCCGTGATCCTGCACCGGGCGAAAATATTCGTAGGGCACGACAGCGGACCCATGCACCTCGCCGCGGCAGCGGGAACGCCCTGCGTTGCGATATTTTCCGCCAGAGCCGCTCCGGGCACCTGGTTCCCCATGGGGAACCATCACGAAGTGCTGTACCGGCAAACGCCCTGTTTCGGTTGCGGGTTAAGCGTTTGCAAAGAACATCAGATGAAGTGCATTGCTTCAATCACGGTTGAAGACGTCATCCGGGCCAGTGAACGGGCCTTGAAAGCTCGCACCCTGACGGGAGAAAAGCACTCTACGTGCGCGTAAAGCCTCAACCCGACAGTGCGGGTTCGGGCGATTGAAGGGCATTAGGGCCTGTTAACAATTATTCGGTCACTGCGACGGCGGCCGGTTTCGTGCAGGGCTAGGAACGAGCTCCGCCGCCTAGTGATTCTAGGCCAGGGGC
>JAKEEJ010000095.1 GCA_022616655.1 Nevskiales bacterium
CTACGCGGGGCTGCGTCCGGCGCGGGTGCAAAAGCTGGTGTGCCTCGACAGCCTGCTTCTGCCGGGCATGAACGCGGAGCAGGCGCCCCAGAACGCGCGCCGCTGGCTCGACGGACTGCAGGATCCACCCCGGCAGAAGTTTTATTCCTCGTTCGAAGATCTGGCCGGGCGCATTCGCAAACGACACCCCAGGCTCTCGCCGGAACGCGCGCGGTTCATCGCTCACTGCTGGGGGCGCGAGGACGGGTACGGCCGCATCGCGCTGTGCGCCGATCCCAAACATCGCCTGCCCCGACCGACGCTGTACCGGGTCGAGGAATCCGTCGCCGTTTGGAAAGAAGTAACCGCGCCGACCCTGTTTCTGGACGGCGAAGAGTCAGCACTGGCCAAGGCCATCCCCAGAGAAGAAATCGTCCGCCGTCGCGCGGCCTTCCGCCGGCACCGCGAAGCCGCGCTGCCGGGTGCGGGCCACATGCTGCACTTCGACGCGCCGGAAGACACGGCCCGGAATATTGCAGCGTTTCTACAGGAATGAAGGGCGAACCGGCCCGTTCGCCTCGCAACCCGAATCTGATTATTCTTGCGAAACCGCTCCAACCTGCGTACTGCGATCCATGAATACCGTGCGTCCTGTCTGTCTGATTGTGGGAGCCGGGCCGGGCATCGGCCAGGCCGTGGCGGTCGCTTTTGCGCGCGAAGGTTGCGACGTCGCTTTGCTGTCCCGGCAGGCGGAAAAACTTGAAGTCCTCCGGCCGGCCATTGAAAAGGCCGGCGCGCGGGTGCGGTGCTACAGCGCCGACGCCGGCGACGAATCCGCGCTCCGCGGCCGGCTGGCGGAGGTGTGCCGGGACCTGGGCGATCCGGAGGTGTTGATCTACAACGCCGCGGCACTGACCACCGGCAAGCCGACCGCCCTCGACAGCACGACGCTCGCGAAGGATTTCCAGGTGAACGTGACCGGCGCCCTCGTGTGCGTGCAGGCGCTGGCGCCGGCCCTGCGCGCCAGGGGCCGGGGCACCGTGCTGCTGACCGGCGGCGGTTTTGCCTACGAACCGGCGGCCAACTACGCCTCGTTGTCGCTGGGCAAGGCGGCCCTGCGCAACCTCACGTACTCGCTGGCGCAGGAACTGGGCGCTTCCGGAATTCACGTGGCGACGGTGACGGTCTACGGCTTCGTACAACCGGGTACGCATTTTGATCCGGCACGTATCGCCGAAGCGTACGTGCATCTGCACCGGCAACCGCCCGGCCGCTTTCAGACCGAACTGGTTTACAAATGAATCGCGCTGGCAGCGCGCAGTAACGCCGGACAGACTCTGAACCATGGCCGACGCATTCCCGTTGTCGCGCGCCCTGGCGCCCTTCTGGACGCGAACGTTTGACGTTCTGGTGATTGGCGGCGGCATCTACGGCGCCTGGACCGCCTACGACGCGGCGCTGCGCGGTCTGTCGGTGGCGTTGATTGAAAAGAACGACTGGGCCTCGGGCACCTCGTCCGCCTCCAGCAAACTGATCCACGGCGGCCTGCGTTACCTGGAGCATTACGACTTCGGTCTGGTGCGCGAGGCCCTGGTGGAGCGCCGCCTGTTGCATCGGCTGGCGCCGCACCTGGTACGGCCGCTGGATTTTGTGATGCCGGTGTGGGAAGGGCCGCGGGCCTCCCGGTTCCTGCTGTCCGCCGGTCTGTTTCTCTACGATCTGCTGGGCGGTCGCGGCCAGCCCGTGTCGTGGCACAGACGCTATTCAGCGCCGGAGTTGCTGCACGAGTTTCCCTGGCTGGACCCGCAGCGGCTGCTGGGCGGATTCCGTTATGGCGATTGCCAGCACGACGACGCCCGTACCACGCTGACCGTGGTGGCGGCCGCACAGGGCGCCGGCGCCGTGGTGGCCAATCAGCTGGGGGCCGAAGAACTGCTGCACGACGCGGCGGGCGTGCGCGGCGCCCGCGTACGGGACGGGGTGAGCCGTCAGACGTTTGAAGTGCACGCGCGCACGGTGGTCAACGCCGCCGGTCCCTGGGCCCCCGGCCTGCTCGGAACGGCGGGTCCGAACGTCGAACAGATCAAGGGCACGCACCTCGTACTGCCGGCGATTCCGGGCTGCACGACGGCTTTTCTGCTGACCGCCGCGGACGGACGGGTGTTCTTCGTCATTCCCTGGCAGGGACGCACGCTGGTCGGTACGACGGAGGAAGAAATCACCGACCCCAACCGTGTGGGCGCCACTGACGACGACGTCCGTTACCTGCTGGAAAGCGTCCGGCGTGGACTGCCGGGAATCCCCTGGACCGAAAACGACGTGATTGCGCGCTTTGCCGGCGTGCGCACCCTGCAGGCCGAGCGCACCGAAAACCTGGCGGCGGTGACGCGTGAATTCACTCTGCTCGAGCCGCAGCCCCGGATGCTCCTGCCGCTGGGCGGGAAATTCACCACCGCGCGCCGGGAAGCGGCACATATCGTGGATCGGCTGCAAGCCCTTCTGGGCGTGAAGCGAACGCCCACTCGGACTGCCCGCCGGCCTTTGCCCGGAACGCCGGAAACGGAGGAGCCCTTCGAGCGCTGGCAGGCGGCGGTGATTCCCCTGTTGGGCCGGCGCGGCGTGGACCGGCTGGCGGCACAGGCCCTCACCCTGCGTTACGGCACCCGGGTGACCCGCATTGCCGAACTGCTGGCGGAAAATCCGCACTGGAGCGCGCGCCTCCATCCCGAACTGCCGTTCATTACGGCCGAAGCGGTACTGGCCGTGCGGGATGAAATGGCGCTGTCACTGGAAGACGTGATCCGTCGGCGCCTGCCGCTGGCGCTGCTGGTGCGTCCCGAGCCGCCGTGGTTGGAACGGCTGGCGGGGATTCTGGCGCCCGAGTGGCGGCGGGATCCGGCGGAGCTTGTGGCCGAATATGCACGCGCCTCCGGGGCGCGCGCCTTCACAACATCCCGAGCGGGCGCAGAATGAACAGATCGAACACCGCCAGGGTGCGCGCGAAAATCTCGCGCGGTGGATGACGGAACCCGTACCCGGCCTGGTTCTGCAGTGACGCCACGTATCCCACCGCCTGCAATCCCTGCTTGCGCGCCAGAAACAGGGCGCGGTAGGCGTGGTATTTCTGCGTGACGATCGTCACGCGCTCCAGGCCGAACACCGTGCTGGCCCGTGAAACGGAATCCAGCGTGCGGTCGCCGGCAAAGTCCAGGAGGATGGCGTCTTCCGGCACACCGGCCTCCCGCAAGGCCTCGAACATCCGCCGGGGTTCGTTGTAGCGCGCGTCCGGATTGGCGCCGCTGACAATCAGACGCCGGACTTTACCGGTCTGGAACAGCTCCGCCGCCGCCTGGATACGACCGTGGAACTGCGGGTTGGGATCACCGCCGCGGGTGTAGGGGCTGGTGCCCAGCACCAGGCCCACCTCGTTTTCCGGCAGCAGGGCGCCGTCCTGGTACAGGTAAGCATCGGTGCTGTTGATCACCCAGCGGTTGCATAACAACACGATCAGCACCACCAAACCGAACAACCACGGGAGATTGCGACGCAAACGGCGGCGGAACCGTGCGGACATTCAGAGCGCTCCTGTGCCGGCGATCATCATACTCAATGGCCCAGCCGGCGCATCGCGCCGTCCAGGCCCGCCAGCGTCAGCGGAAACATGCGGTCTTTGCCGAGCAGCTCCTGCGTCAGCTGCACCGACGGCGTGTGCTCCCAGTTCCCTTCGCGCTCCGGGTTGAGCCAGATGGCGTGGGGATAATAATCGAGCAGACGCTGGAACCACACGGCGCCGGCCTGCTCGTTCCAATGTTCGACGCTGCCGCCGGGAGACATGATTTCATACGGACTCATGGTGGCGTCGCCGACAAAAATGAGTTTGTAGTCGGGCGGGTAGCGGTGCAGCACGTCGAAGACCGGCACACGCTCGGCGTGGCGGCGGTGATTGTCCTTCCACACGCTTTCGTAAACAAAGTTGTGGAAATAGTAATACTCCAGGTGCTTGAACTCGGTGCGGCACGCCGAAAACAGCTCCTCGCAGGTGTGTACGTGCGCGTCCATGCTGCCGCCCACGTCCAGGAACAACAGCACCTTCACCGCGTTGTGCCGTTCCGGCATCATCCGGATGTCCAGCCAGCCGGCATTGCGGGCGGTACGGCGGATCGTGTCGTCCAGATCCAGGATCTCGCTGGCGCCCTCGCGCGCGAAGCGGCGCAGGCGCCGCAGGGCCAGCTTGATGTTGCGCAGACCCAGCTCCAGCGAGTCGTCCAGGTTGCGGTACTCGCGCCGTTCCCAGACTTTCACGGCGCGACGGTGCCGGCTCTCTCCGCCAATCCGGATCCCTTCGGGGTTGTAGCCCGAATGACCGAACGGCGAGGTGCCGCCGGTGCCAATCCACTTCGAACCGCCCTGGTGCCGGCCCTGCTGTTCCTCCAGACGTTTTTTCAGTGTCTCCATCAGTTTGTCCCAGCCGCCGAGTGCCTGGATTTTCCGTTTTTCCTCTTCCGACAGGAGACGGTCCACCGCCTGGCGCAACCACTCCTCCGGAATCCGGCCGTGCAGATCTCCCACCGCGTTTTCAACCCCCTTGAAATACGCGGCAAACGCCCGGTCGAAACGATCGAACTGCGTTTCGTCCTTGACCAGCGTGGTGCGCGCCAGATGGTAGAAATCGTCCATGGAAAAAACCGCCACGTGCCGGAACAGCGCGTCCAGCAGCGTGAGCAGTTCCGACAGGCTGGTCTTGAGACCCGCCTCGCGCAACGCAAAGAAAAAACCGAAGAGCATGCGAAAATCCAGTGATGACCGATTCGAATTCTACCCGTGTTTCCGCCCGGATCCGGCAGGCGGAGCGGCATCTGTCCCGCGCCGATCCGGTGCTGGCACGCCTGATCCGTGCTCACGGCCCCTGCACGTTGGGCCGCCGGCCGGCCGATCCTTTCCATACGCTGGCCACCTCCATCATCAGTCAGCAGTTGTCCACCCGGGCGGCGAGCACCATCCAGGAGCGGGTTGCGGCGCGGGTCGGCGCCCACCCCCGTCTGGCACCGGCACATTTTCTCGGCGTGTCTCACGAAACGCTGCGGGCCTGCGGACTGTCGAACGCCAAGGCCCGCTGGCTCAGGGACATCGCGGGCCGGGTACACCGCGGCGAGTTCTCCTTCGGCGCGCTGATCACCCTGGACGACGCCGCCGCCCTCGAAACGCTGGACGCCCTGCCCGGCGTCGGCCGCTGGACGGCCGAGATGTTTCTGATCTTCGCGCTGGGCCGTCCGGACCTTTTCGCCATGGACGACATCGGGCTGCGGCGCAGCGTGAATACGCTCTACGGTCGGGGCCGCCGGCTCTCCGATCGCCGCACCTTGGACATTGCGCAGCGCTGGGCGCCGTACCGCTCGGTAGCCAGCTGGTACCTCTGGCGTTTCGTCGAGGGCGAGAATCCGGCCTGGTGAGAAGACGGGCCGCCTCGCCGGTATGGGGCA
>JAKEEJ010000096.1 GCA_022616655.1 Nevskiales bacterium
ATCAGCCAGGTCGGCAGGACCTTGTCGCCGGTCACCACGTACAGCGAGGCGTAGTACAGCACGCCGAATCCCAGTCCGAGCTGGATCAGCCCCAGGCTGAATTTGGCCGGGATGGACGGGTTCAGGTTGTGTACGGACAGGCGGATCCACAGCGCGCCGAACACCGGCGCCAGCAGGATGATCAGCAGGGGATTGACCGACTGCAGCCAGGAAGCCGGCATCTCCCAGCCGAAGAAAATCCGGTCGGTGTAGCGCTCGGCGAACAGATTGAAGGAGGAGCCGGCCTGTTCGAATCCCGACCAGAACACCGCGGCCGCAACAAAGAACACGGCAATCACGCCCACCCGTTTTTTCTCGTCAATCGCCAGCCCGCCAAAGAGAAGCACGTAGGCGAAGAACGCCACGGCCAGTGTGACAATGAACAGTCCCGTGCCCTGCGCGAACCGGAGCGGGTTGATCCGGATCAGGTCCAGCAGGACCAGCACCGCCAGCAGCCCCACGGCGCTGAGGCCGCTCCAGACGATGCGCCAGCCATACCGCTGCACGCGCGCATCGCGCGCCGCGTTGCCGGTGGCCAGCGGGGCGCGGCCGGCGTCACCGAGGGTGTGACCGGTGAGGCGGTACTGCACCAGGCCCAGCACCATGAAAACGCCCGCGGCGCCAAACCCGTAATGCCAGCCGACTTTCTCGCCCAGGTAGCCGCAGATCAACTGGCCGAGAAAGGCGCCGATGTTGATGCCCATGTAATAGACGGAAAAGCCCGCGTCGCGCCGTGCTCCGGCGTCGTCCGGGTACAGCTGGCCGACCAGCACGCTGATGTTGGGTTTCAGCAGCCCGGTCCCCAGGGCGATCAGGAGCAGACCAATGAAAAACGTCTGCGGCGTCGGCACCGCCATGGTGAAGTGGCCGCACGCAATCAGAATGCCGCCGTACCAGACCGCCTGCCGCTGACCCATCAGGCGGTCCGCCATCCAGCCGCCGGGCAGCGCCAGCAGGTAAACCGCGGCGGTGTAAATGCCGTACACCGCCGTCGCCGACGGATCGTCCAGACCGAGCCCGCCGTTCTCGACGGTCGCGACCATCGCCAGAACCAGGATGGAACGCATGCCGTAATAGCTGAAGCGTTCCCACATCTCGGTAAAGAACAGCGTGGCGAGACCGCGGGGATGGCCCAGCCAGGTCCGGGTGTTCATGGAGTGGAATCCTGTTTGCCGCGCCTGCGACAGGAAGCACGGTTGATACCGGCAAACGCGCTCAAGGTCAAGCGCACGCGTTCAGGGGAGGGGAGCGACGGTCGTTTCGACCCTACATTTTTTGTCGAACACGTGGATCGTCGCCCTCTTGAGGGCCGGGAACCGGCAACGGTATCCGCTAAACTCTGCGCTGAAAGCAACGAGCCCGAGAAAATTTTGCGGACCCTGAACGAATTTCTGTTTACCCTGACCTGGTGGTTGCGCAAACCCATGCTGTGGCTGGTGCGTGCCCAGGTGGCACCCGGCGACCTCAAGGCCCGCCTCAACCTTGATCCTGCGCGGCCGGTGTGTTTTGTCTTGCCCCGGCGTTCCTGGTCCGATCTGTTCGTGCTGGAGCGTGTGTGCCGGGAACAAAACCTGCCGCGGCCGTATCGCACCGGCAATGAACTGCCCAGCGTGCAGAAACCGGGCTATCTCTATCTGCCGGTGCTGCTGGAAAGCCGTTTGTACCGGGGACGCGGTCCCGAAATTACCGAACTGGTCCGGCGCGCCGTGGCCGATCCCGGCTTTGACGTGCAACTGGTGCCGGTCTCCATTTTCTGGGGCCGCGAGCCGGACAAGGAGACTTCGTTATTCAAGCTGCTGTTTGCCGACGCGCCGGGCGCCGGCGTGCTGCGCAAGCTGTTCATCATCATCGCCAACGGCCGCAACGTGCTGGTCAGTTTTGGTCTGCCTCTGCCGTTCCGCGCCTACATGGAAACGGCCGCCGACCCGCCGCGCGCCCTGCGCAAGCTGACGCGCGCGCTGCACTTCCATTTTCTGCACGTGCGGACCGCCACCCTGGGCCCGAACCTGCTGCGGCGTGGCACGGTGGTGCACGATCTGCTGAACTCGAAAACCGTACGCCTCGCGATTGAAAGCGAGGCCCGGGACACGGCCCGGACGCTGGAACAGGTGCAGCGCCGCGCGCGCCGTCTGGCGCTGGAAATCGCCGCGGATTATTCCAGCACCTCGGTTCATTTCATGCAGCGCCTGCTCGGGTACGTCTGGAACCGGATCTTCAGGGGCATCGAGCTGCGGGGCTTGGAGCGGGTGCGCGAGCTGGCGCCGTCCCACGTCATGATCTTTCTGCCTTCGCACCGCAGTCACGCCGATTACCTGCTGGTGTCTTACGCGCTGTACCACGCCGGCCTGATGCCGCCCCACATCGCCGCCGGCCTCAACCTCAATCTGCCGCTGGTGGGTCCTTTGCTGCGCGGCTGCGGCGCCTTTTTCATCCGCCGCAAGTTCACCAGCGACCGTTTGTACATTGCGGTGTTCCGTGCCTACGTGGACTCATTGATCCGGCGCGGTTATTCCATCGAAGTGTTCCCGGAAGGTGGACGTTCGCGCACCGGCCGTCTGCTGGCACCCAAGACCGGTCTGGTGGCGATGCTGGTCGAGTCCGCGCTGCGTCAGCGGGACCGCAAGGTGCTGGTCGTTCCGGTCCACATCGGCTATGACAAAGTGTGGGAAATCAATTCCTACCTCAAGGAGCTGCGCGGGGCGCGGAAACAGCCGGAATCGGTGCAGGGGCTGCTCAAGGCCACGCGCATGCTGGGCAAGTCCTACGGCAAGGCCTACCTCAATTTCGGCGAGCCCCTCCGGCTGGAGGAATTCACCGACCGGCACCTGCCGGAGTGGCGCGAACAGCTGACGCCGCAGGCCAGTACCAGGCCGGAGGGCTTCAACCAGATGGTGGCGCAACTGACGCTGGAAACCATGCGCCGGATCAACGCCGCGGCGGTGGCCACGCCCACGGGCCTGCTGGGCGTGGCCCTGCTGGCCTCGCCGCAGAAGGCGGCGGCCGCGGCCGACCTGGTGGAACAGGTCGGTCAGCTGATCGCGCTCCTGCAGGGACGTCCCTGCGGTCCGGACCAGTTCATTCCCTTCACCGATCCCCAGCAGATCCTGGAATGGTCCGAGCCGATCACCGGCATCAGCCGCCTCCGGCATGCCTGGGGCGATCTGATTCTGGCCGAGCCGCGTACCGCCGCCCGCATGACCTACGCGCGCAATAACATCATTCATCTGTTTGCCGTGCCGTCGCTGATCGCCAATTTCTTCCGCAGCCGTTACGCGCTGTCGGAGACCGCCATTGCGAACGGGTGCCGGGCCCTGTATCCGTTGCTGGACGCGCAGTTTTTTCTGCGCCGGCCGGTCACGGACAGCGATACCGTGGTGGCGGAATGGATCGGGGTGATGGTCCGGCTCGGGCTGCTGACCCGTCTTGAACACGGCATGCTGTGCCGGCCCGAGTTCAACAGCCCGAGTTTTGCGCGCTTGGTGACGCTGGGGCGCAGCCTGGGCGAGACCTTCGAACGGTATTGCCTGTCGGCCCTGCTGCTGTCCGAAGAGCGCAAGCTGGGCCGCATCGAGCGCGCCCGTTTCGAGCAGGACTGCCGCCTGTTCGCCGAACGCATGGCGGTACTGACCGGACGCAATGCCCCGGAATTTTTCGACACGGCCCTGTTTCATGCCTACGTCAGCACCCTGATTGACATGGGTCTGGTGGTGGAACGGGAGGACAAGACCCTGGAAGTGGATGAGCGCATTGACCGCATCGCCGAGCATTCCATGGAACTGTTGAGCGGCGAGGCGCAGCAGACCGTACTGCAGATTCTGGCCCGCCGGCCGGCCACGGCCGGCGAGTGACGGTATACTGCGGCGCCTGGTTCCCCCTGCTTTGATTTCCACACCTCACACGAGCCTGACATGAACATCGCCTGCCGTTTTTTTGCGTTGCTGCTCCTGGCCGGGGTCGCCGCGGCCTGTACAAAACCGTCCGAACTGCGCAGCGATACGGAGAAATTCAGCTACGCCATGGGCGTGGACATGGGGAACCGGCTCAAGCCCGTGAAAGACGAACTGGACATGGACGCGCTGGTCCTGGGTCTGCAGGACGCGCTGGCCGGCCAGACGCCCCGGTTGTCGAAGGAGGAGAGTGCGACGGTGATCACCAGCATTTCCGACAAGTTGAGAGAAAAAATGGCCCAGGAACGTGAAGCCAAGGCCAGGGCGGCTCAGGAAGCCGGCGCGAAATTTTTAGCCGAAAATGCCAAACGTCAGGGCGTAAAGACCACCGCCAGCGGCCTGCAATACGAAATGCTCGTGGAAGGCTCCGGATTCATGCCCAAGCCGGACGACGAAGTGACCGTTCACTACAAGGGCGCCTTCCTCAACGGCGAGGAATTCGACAGCTCCTACGCGCGCGGCGAGGCGGTGACGTTCCCGCTGAACAATGTCATCCCGGGCTGGGTGGAGGGTCTGCAACTGATGAAGACCGGCGGAAAAGCGAAGTTGTACATCCCCTCCAGCCTGGCGTATGGCGAGAGCGGCGCCGGCAGCAAAATCGGTCCCAACGAAACGCTGATCTTCGAGATCGAGTTGCTGAAAATCGATAAGGCGGCCGCGGCGCTCAACAAAAGAAAGCAGGCGACCAAGAAATAGCGCTGCCGCGGCGGTTATGAATCGCAGTATTGGTCAATGAGCGCCTGCGCGTCCGCGCGGCGTTTCTGGAATTCCTCTTCGGTCATGCGCGCGGGCGCGCCCTGGTCGTCGGTTGAGCCCAGCCGGCGGGCGGTGCTGGCGTCGAGATAGGCCAGCCGCTCGAC
>JAKEEJ010000014.1 GCA_022616655.1 Nevskiales bacterium
GCGTATCCCGTCCGTAGGAGCATCATCCGGCAGTTGGGGCAGGCACCGCTCACGCCCAGCATGTTGTTTCCGCGTGCTGCCGCAACGCCGGCGACTGCGGTGCCGTGGTCCTCCGTCGTAGGCGAAGCAGGCGATGGGTTATTGTCACCGCAGCCGGATGTCGTCGGCGAAGTGCAGCCGACGAAGTCCCAGCCGTTGATGTCGTCGATAAAGCCATTGCCATCATCGTCAGTGCCAGCAGTGCCAGTGCTCTCGGTCGCGTTCACCCAGAAGTTGGGAGTAAGGTCCGGGTGACCCATGTCGAATCCGCCATTCTCAAGAACGGCAATCACCGTGCCGGCAATGCCCTGGGTGATATCCCACGCCATCGTGGTGTCTGCATCGGCGTCGGCAGTTCCGCCGCTTGCACCCGTATTTCGGTGATGCCATTGATTGGCAAATAGCGTGTCGTTGAGAACCGTCTCTTGATCAACAAATACGCTTATGAAGTTGGGGTAAGCGTACTCGGCGATCTTCTTCTCAAGGTATCGGTTCGCCATAGTGAGGCCGTCAACCACCTCCTGCTCGCGCACCCGGAGGAGAAACTGATTCTTCACGAAGGGATTCTCCATGACGATCAGGACATTGTTCTCTGCATTGCGGGCGTCGATTTTACCCTAAGGGAGAGAGTCCGCACGCTTCGTTTCATCGACCCTCAGTCGAGGCAAGAGAAAATCCTCGACACGTCTTCCGTGGTGAATTATCTCCTTCTGCTTCGGCATCGGCAATCCAGCAGGCGCGTTCATACCGGACAAATTACCGCGCGCCTGCATGGGGTAAGGCCGAAGCCGTCGTGTTCTTTTCCCAGGGCGGAAACAACCGGACCATGGCCAACAAGAAAACAAGCGGCGCAACCAGCACCAAGGCAGCGGCGACGAGACCCTCTCTGCCGAAAATGAGCGGGTGATAGCTCAGCAGGCCTTTACCCGTCTTCGAGATTTCCTGTCCGCCGATCACCACGTTCCAGCGCATCATCAATACCGCAAGCAGCACCAACACGGCACTCGCCGTGACTCCCGCGACCAGCGCGCGTCCGGTGGTGCCCCGCCAGATCATGAACGTAAGCCAGCCGAGGGGGATCACCGACCCGATGCCGAACTGAAGGATGAAGAAAGGAACGAGGAGCGGACCGACAACGTATTGCAGAATCATGTCGGTCCCCTCCCGGCCCCGATAGACGAGACTGGCAAATTCCACCCCCTCCAGTAGGAGGGTAAACATGAGGAAACCCCACAGCGTATAGGCCAGACCCTTCAGGCACTCCAGGTCAACGCGGACCTTCCGCAGCCGGCACGACAGGACGTAGAGCACGATCAACAACGCGGTACCGGAGATGACGGCGGAAAAGAGAAAGATCGCCGGCATGAGATCGGAGGACCACCATTCCCGGGACTTGAGGGATCCGAACACAAATCCCACGTAGCCATGCAGGCCGTGCGCGGCGGGTATTCCGATGACAGCCAGCGCGAAGATCCATTTCTGATCGTAGCGCATCGCCTTCTCGGACAGATCGTACGACCCGAGGGACAGCACGCGGTAGAACCACCCCGACGGCCCGTTTCTCTGTTGCGCCTGCTGCACGATGTGGGGTCGGAATACGAACCAGTTTTCCAGAACCAGAAGAATGACGTAAAAACCGGCCGCGTAACCGAAGATGGCAAAGGCGGACGTCGTATGCGGCGTGATCACGGCATTCAGCGCGCGCTCCGGATGACCGAGGTGCAACAGCAATGGCGTGGGCACGAAGAGCATCAAACACAATGAGGTGAGAAGAGCGAAGTGCGCCACCGGCTTGAAACGCTCCATGCCGAACACCTGGTACAGGCTCGAAACAGTAAAGGCCCCGGCGACCAGCCCGGTAAGGTAGGGATAGACCACGATGAGCACCGTCCAGGGAATGACGGTCTCGTTGGGATAGACGTAGCCCGAGAAGGGTGCGATTTCAGCGACGTGCTCGATCATCCCACTTCCTTATCGATGCCAACGTAGAACACATTGGGCGCATTACCGGTCTCGGGCCGCAGGACCTGCACGCGATTGTTGCGGATGAAGAGGCTGATCGGGCTCTGCGGATCGTTGCGATCGCCGAAGATGCGCGCGCCGACCGGGCACGCCTCGACGCAGGCGGGCTGCAGCCCCTTGGTAATGCGGTGGTAGCACCAGTAGCACTTTTGCGTGACCCGGGTGCGCACGTTGAAATAACGTGCGCCGTAAGGGCAGGCCTGCACGCAGTACTGGCAGCCGATGCAATACTTGGCGTCGATGAGCACCACGCCGTCCTGGGTCCGGTACGTGGCGCCCGTCGGACATACCTGGACGCACGGCGGATGTTCGCATTGGTTGCACAGTTTCGGCACGAAAAATGCCTTTTCGACTTTCGTGTTCTGGTAACGGTTGTCGAAGCGGTACTCTTTTTCCGATCCGGAGGCGGCGATATTTTGCGGATCGGACTGGCTGTCAACTCTCGCTGTCGTCTCCCCTTCCAGGTAGACATAACGCTCCACCCAGGTGTTGAAGTGATGGGCGTCGGCGGGAACGTTATTTTCGCGCTTGCACGCCTCCACGCAGCGCAGGCAGCCGATGCACTTCGTGGCGTCGACGCCGAAGCCCCAGCGGTGCTGGGTCCAGTCGTAATCCGCGGTGGGAAACGAGCCGCGGCGGGATGCCGGCGCGCTCTTTGCTACGGCTTTCGGCATGACGCCGAGGGCCCCGGCGGCCGCGATGGCGCCGGCACAGGTCGCGGCACGGCCGATCTTGCGCAGAAACGCGCGCCGGGCGACCAATGAAGATATGGCTTCTTGTTTCATTGTGTCTTCCCCGTCTGCGTAACGGGCTCACAGCTCTGCGCTGCGTAGTAGGCGGCGAGGTTGGAGATGTCCGCGTCGCTCAGGCCCCGGGTGACGCCCGCCATCATCGGATCCTTGCGCAGGCCGGCGCGGAAGGCCTTCAACGCATTCGCGAGATAACCGGCCTTTTGACCGGCAAGCTTCGGCCAGGCGGGATTGCTTGCGATACCCGTTTCGCCATGGCAGGCCGCGCAATTCTTGGCCAGCGCCCTTCCGGCCGCGGCATCGCCGACACGCCCCTCGCCCGGCGCCGCTTTGCAGCTCAGGCCGGCGTAATAGGCCGCGAGATTCTGAATGTCGGTATCGCTGAGCGTCTTCGCCATGGGCGACATCATCACGTCCGTCTGGTCACCGGACTTGTACGCGCCCAGTATCCGGACGAGATAGGCGGCATTCTGCCCGGCCAGGTTCGGCCACGTGTCGTTCGGGCTGATCCCGGCCGCGCCGTGGCAGCTCGCGCAATTGGCGGCGTGCTTCTTGTTTCCTGCCGCGACATCGCCGGCCACCTTGGCCACCACGCCCGCGAGCTTGGGCGCATGGGGGTTGTGACAGGCAACGCACTGCTGGTCGCCCGAGTGTTCAGCGAGAGCGACCTGCGGCTGCACGCGGGGCCTCCCGGGCATCGCTTCGTGGCACAGCGTGCACAGCTTTCTCGTATCGGCGGGAATCGTCAGTCTTACTTCTTGCGGATGCCCCTTGGCCGCCCCGTGACACACCTCGCAAATGACCGTCTTATGGTTGTTGGCCGACCACTGCGCGTGGCGCTCAGCGTGGCAGCTCTGGCAGTAGGGCGGTGTCTGAAACGCCGGTTCTTGGGCGGCGATTTCGGGGACTGAATTCGCGCGATAGTGCCCGTATCGATAAAACGAATCGGCGGTGAAATACCATTTCGCAACCAGTCCGACCGCCGCGCCAGCGACAATCAACATGACCAACCGAACGATATGCTTGGGCACCAATTAGCGCCTTGCGCTCAGCATCGACTCACCGCCAAATCGAGCATAACAGCGTCGGCTCGTTCCATGTTGATATGGATCAAATGCCTCCGCCTGGCGCAGTAAACATCGGCGCCTGCGCCTTATTGACGCAGATCAAACGCGCTGGTCGTGACCGTGGAGAGCGGA
>JAKEEJ010000097.1 GCA_022616655.1 Nevskiales bacterium
GAAATAGGCGGCCATGCAGACGGTCACGTACACCATCGCACGCTCGATCCAGCCGAGCGGCTGTCCATGACGGCGCACGAAGGTCACGACCAGCACCGCCAGCATGGCCAGGGCCATCAGCGCCACGTCGCGGGGGACCGGAGACGCAAGCCATCCGCCGCCGAGCACGTAAGCGGCCGTGGCCAGCGCCACCAGCAGCAACAGACCGTGAAACAGCCGTGCTTCGAACCGCTGCCAGCGGTATTCCCGAGTGCGCCCCGCGGCGGTCCGCGCGAAATGCCGGTGCAGACGCCAACGTCGCACACCCGCCCAATACAGAAAGCCGAGCGCCGCGACGCAGAACAGAATGAAGAACGCCATCACAAGAAGATCACTTTCGTAACGCAGCCCACAGGCGCTGACAAACAGCGCGGCCTGCAACACGTAGAGCGTGAACACCGCTTCGTGATGATACAGCCCGAGTTTCAGCAGGCGGTGGTGAATATGGTTCTTGTCGGCCCTGAAGGGCGAGCGGCCTTCATACAGGCGCTGGCCCATGACCCCCAGCGTGTCGAGAATCGGCAGTGCCAGAATCACCAGCGGCAGGGCGTAGCTGTACAGGGCGCTGGGATGCTGGGTCAGCAGAATCGAAAGCGCACCGGCGGTAAAACCAAGAAACTGGCTGCCGCCGTCTCCCATGAAAATACTCGCCGGGTGGGTGTTGAACCGGATGAACCCGACGATGGCCCCGATGAC
This sequence comes from Nevskiales bacterium, assembly GCA_022616655.1. GTDB lineage: Bacteria > Pseudomonadota > Gammaproteobacteria > Nevskiales > Nevskiaceae > JACPFV01. Next base: position 736 of record JAKEEJ010000097.1, read on the forward strand.
GGCCACCGCCATCAGCAGCACCGTCGTCTGTCCGGAGAAAAGCGCGAACAGCGCGATCGCACCCAAACTCATCATCGTGATGCCCGCGGCCAGGCCGTCCAGTCCGTCCGACAGGTTGATGGCGTTGGTGATGCCCAGCAACACGAACACCGTAAGCGGCACGGCGAGACCCATCGGCAGGGGGGTATCCCCGAACAGCGGCAGATACCGGATCAGCACGCCACCGTAGAACACGGCCACCAGCACCGCTGCGAACTGGCCGAGGAACTTGAGACGGTAATCGAGGTTGCGCCCGTCGTCCCAGACGCCGAACAGAAACACGATGGCCATTCCGGACAGAAGGCCCAGGACGCGCGGCTCATCGCCGGCCCAGGCCACGATGGGCAGTGCGGCGGCAACGAACATCGCGATGCCTCCGACGCGTGGGATCTCGCCGACGTGTATCTTGCGTTTCTCGGGCCGGTCCACGACGCGCAGCCGCCGCGCCACCTTCATGAGCGGCGGGATCAGGGCCATGCTCACCAGCACGGATGTGACAAAGGCCAGAAACAGCGTCATGCCGGCCGTCCTCCGGTCGTCCCGGTTTCAATCGGGAACATAGCCGGCCAGCTCCGGTGTGAGGGCCTGCGCGAACGAAGCCAGCCGGTGGTCGGCCCGCGCGAGGTCTTCGCCTTCGGCGACCGGCGTGACCAGGCGCACCAGCGCGCCGTCGCTGCGGCGGCGCGTGAGCACGTCCCAGAAAATGAATCCTTTCACGCTGAACTCATGGGTCAGAATGCGGTCACGCTGTTTGAACCAGTAATACACCAGCTGCCGGTACCCGCCGCGCTCGATGACGGCGCGGTTGACGTGCAACGGGCCCGCATCGCCCGGAGCCGGCGCGACGGTGCGACGCGCAAAGTCCGTGATGGACCAACCGCCGCCGGGAATGCAGGCACGCGGTGAATGCGGAACCTTGTCCGCGTTCTGGGTGGCGTAATAACCGATGTACAGGTTGACCGGCGGCCCTCGGTCCCGGGTAAAATCGGCCACGACGTAATCGTCGAGATTGAGCGACTCGACGTAAACGGAATCGAGGCGTTCACGCCGGCCCTGCCAGTCGCCGAGGGCCGGCGGAAATTCCGAAAAAGAACTCCGGGCCGGCACGAGCATCGCGTCGTCCGGCAGGGTCAACCGGAGAACCGCCGCCGCGGCCAGCAGCGCGACGACGGCGAGGAAGGGTACCGGCAGGGGATGACGCCGCACGACGGCCGCCGCCGGTACCGGCGGCGGGAAATCAATGGCAAACAGCTCCGACCAGCGGCGGCGACCCGTCCCCAACCGTCCCAGGATCCACATCTCGAACACCAGCACGGCGCTCGACGCCATGAAAATGGCCCAGCCTTCGAAATCGTGCAGAAAGCCTTCCGCCATGTCGCGGCCCCGGTACTCGACCAGAATGCCGATGACGCCGATGCGCAGGCTGTTCATCAACAGCGTGATGGGGATCGTGGACAGAAAAATCACGGCGCGCGTCCAGAACGGTGCCTTGTAGAAACAGCCGGCGATAAACCCGAGCGTCATGAGCGGGAACAGGTAGCGCAGCCCGCTGCAGGCCTCGACGACCTGGAGTTTCAGACTGCCCAGGTCAATGACGTTGCCTTCGAGAAACACGCTGATGCCGAACAGCCGGATGAACCCCACGCCCAGGCGCGAGGACAGCAGCTGCAGGTCGTTGGACAGCGACTGATAGAGAAATCCCGGCAGCGGGATCATGAACACCAGCAGCGCCAGCGCCAGCCACAGGCTGTGGAAATTCGGGCGTCCAACGCAGGCGAGTGCGGCACCGGCAATGACCAGCACCAGGGCGTAGTGCACGACGGAAAAGACGGCCCCCAGCGTCCCCGCCACGAACAGCAGCAGACCGAGCAGCACGAGGCCGGTGCCGAGCCATGACCCTTCGAAACGCGCGCGCCGCAGCTCGTGCTGGCGCTGCCAGATGAAAAACAGGGCAATGACGGGGATCAGATAACCGTAGCTGTACTCCGGCAACTCCCACTGCCGAAGCAGGTAGCGGAGACCGTCGTAAAACACGAATCCCACCAGGCCCGCGCCGGTCGCCAGCAAGCCCCACGCCAGTGAGGACAGCCGCCAGATCTCGCCGGCACCTTGCTGATTCATTTCCAGCGTTCTCATTCGAGGGTGCGGTCCTGCGCTCAACGGCCGGCGCCGTCTGCAACACGCACACGGGCGACCTCCGGAACGGATGAAACGGACTGGAGGGCTTCGGTCCAGGCGCGCACCGCCAGCGGCCGATCGAAGCGCGCCTCGAATGCGCGGCGCGCGTTGGCCCCCAGACGGGCGCACCCGGCCGGGTCGGACGCCAGCTGTTGCAAGCGTGCCGTCAGGGCGGCAACGTTGCCGGGAGTGATCGTGTCGCCGCACTCCGCCTCCCGCACCAGGCACGACACGTCGCCATCGCGGTCGCCGACATGCAGCACCGGCCGGCCGGCGGCCGCGATACCGTAAAACTTGCTCGGCAGAACCAGTCCCTCGAACGCCGGATTCAGCGAAATCAGATGCACGTCCGGCACATTCAGACTCAGCGTCAGCCGCGCGCGCGGCTGGTAGGGCTGGAACTTCACGTTGCCCAACCCGCGCCGCCGGCATTCCTGCTCAAGCCAGCTCCGTCGGGCACCGCCGCCGATGAAGAGAAAAACGA
>JAKEEJ010000015.1 GCA_022616655.1 Nevskiales bacterium
AAAATCACGAAGAACATCGCAACCCGGTAGAACTTGGCGGAAAACCGGAAACGCGCGAGACCCACGTGCACGATGCCGGATTCGTAGGGGTCCAGCGTGGCCGGGGTGTAGCGGGTGCGCTCGCCCAGAATCCAGGACAGGCCCAGCATGGCCACGCACAGGCCCAGGACCAGCGCAATATAAAACGCAAGGCTCCAGAGCATGGCGTCGGTCAACGGCGGGAATCAAAGAGGGCAACAGTGTACCGGATGCCATTCGCGAAGACACGCGGGGGCGTGCACCGTGAATGCCCGTGCTACCGTAGCGCCCGCTCCCGGTGTCCCCTGCCATGCCCATTGCCGAACTGCGCCTGAAACCCCGCGAAGACCGCCGCCTGCGCGCCGGTCATCTGTGGGTATATTCCAATGAGCTGGACCTGGGCAAGACGCCGTTGACCGGAGTCGCGCCCGGCAGCCTGTGCCGGATTGTGGACGCGCGCGGCAAGCCGCTGGGGCTCGGCTATGTCAACCCGCGCACGCTGTTGAGCGCCCGGTTGCTCACCGGCAATGCCGAGACCCGCCTGGACGCCGCCTGGTTCGTGCGGCGGATGCAGGCCGCGCTGGCCCTGCGCGCGCGGCTTTACCCGGACCCGTTCTATCGCCTGCTGTACGGCGAATCCGACGGCGTGCCGGGCCTGGTGGTGGACCGTTACGGAGACGTCTGCGTGGCGCAGATCGGCACGGCCGGCATGGAACAGCTCAAGCCCTTCGTCGTCGAAGCCTTGCAACAGGTGTTGAAACCGCGCGGCATTTTCTTCAACAACGAAATGCCGGTGCGCGAGCAGGAAGGGCTGACGCTCTACACCGAAAGCGTCGGCGAGGTCCCGGACACCGTTGAAATCGAGGAGGGTGGGGTCCGCTTCGAGGTGCCGTTAAAGACCGGCCAGAAAACCGGCTGGTTCTACGATCAGCGGGACAACCGCGACCGGCTGGCGCGCTACGTGGCCGGGAAATCCGTACTGGACGTGTACAGCTACATCGGCGGCTGGTCGCTGCGCGCGCTGAAGCAGGGTGCGACCGGCGCGACCGCGGTGGACAGTTCGGCGCCGGCGCTGGAACGTGCCGCTCGCAATGCCGATTTGAATGGGTTCAAGCTCGAAACCATCAAGGGCCAGGCGCTGGACACACTGCGCGAGATGAAAGCGCAACATCGAAAGTTCGATGTGGTGGTGGTAGACCCGCCCGCGCTGATCAAGAAGAAAAAGGACCAGGAGGCGGGCAGCGCGCATTACGGTGCGGTCAACCGCGCGGCGATGGAACTGCTGTCGCCCGACGGCCTTCTGGTGTCCTGCTCCTGTTCGCATCACCTGGAGGCCGAGCAGTTGCAGCGCATCCTGTTGCGTGAATCCCGCGCCGGCGGCCGCCGCCTGCAGATTCTGGAACAGGGCGGGCCGGGGCCCGACCACCCGGTGCACCCTGCCATACCGGAAACGCGCTATCTCAAGGCGTTTTTCTGCCGGGTCGTGCAGGGATGAAAAGCAAAAAGATGTTTCGCGCAGAGAACGCAGAGGAAAATTAAAGAATTGTGAAATATTTGCCTTTGCGTCCTTTGCGTCTTCTGCGCGAGATAATTTTGTTTCTGCCTTCAGGTAAAATCGCGCGCCCATGCTGACTCACCCCGCTTTCGATCCCGTCGCCATCCAGCTTGGCCCTATTGCCATTCACTGGTACGGGTTGATGTATCTGCTGGGGTTTGCCGGCGCATGGGGGTGGTTAGACCGACGGGGTCGCTCGACACACATGCCGATGGCGCAGGCCGGCGTTTCCGATCTGCTTTTCTACGGGGCGATGGGCGTGATTCTCGGCGGCCGTCTCGGCTATACGCTGTTCTACAACGTCAGCGGATTCCTCGCAGATCCGCTGACGCTGTTCCGGATCTGGGAAGGCGGCATGTCTTTTCACGGTGGACTGCTGGGCGTGATTGCCGCCTGCTGGCTGTTTGCGCGCCGGCACAGGCTCGGCTTTTTCTATGTCATGGATTTCGGAGCGCCGGCGGTGCCGATCGGCCTGCTGGCCGGGCGCATCGGCAATTTCATCAACGGCGAGCTGTGGGGCAAGTTCACCGACCTGCCCTGGGGCATGGTGTTCCCCCACGCGGGGCCGGAGCCGCGCCATCCGAGCATGCTGTACGAAGCTTTTCTGGAAGGGGTGGTGCTGTTCGTGATTCTTGCCTGGTTTTCGCGCAGGCCGCGACCGCGCATGACGGTGTCGGGTCTGTTCCTCGTGCTCTACGCGCTGTTCCGCACGGCGGTGGAATTCGTGCGAGTGCCCGATGCGCACATCGGTTACCTGGCCGGCGGCTGGCTGACGGTGGGACAGCTGTTGACCGCGCCGATGTTTCTGACCGGCGCGGTGATGCTGGCTGTAGCGTACGCACGGGAGGCGAGAGCCTGCCTGTCCGGTAGGCAGGGCGGGAGGCGGGAGGCGCAAAAAGCATGAGGCCGTATCTGGACCTGATGCGCCATGTGCTTGAAAACGGCACGCCCAAATCCGACCGCACCGGTACCGGTACCCGGTCCGTGTTCGGTCATCAGATGCGCTTCAATCTGGCCGAAGGTTTCCCGGTCGTGACCACCAAGAAGCTGCACCTCAAATCCATCATTCACGAGCTGCTGTGGTTTCTGAAGGGCGAGACCAACACCCGCTACCTCAGGGAGAACGGCGTCAGCATCTGGGACAAGTGGGCCGATGCGAACGGCGAGCTGGGGCCGGTCTATGGCAAGCAGTGGCGGCGCTGGAGGACGGCGGACGGCCACGAGATAGACCAGGTGCAACTGCTGCTGGATCAGATCCGCGGCAACCCCGATTCACGCCGTCTGATTGTTTCGGCCTGGAACGTCGGCGAGCTGGACCGGATGGCGCTGGCCCCCTGCCACGCGTTCTTCCAGTTCTACGTCGTTGATGGAAAACTCTCCTGCCAGCTCTATCAGCGGTCCTGCGACATTTTTCTGGGGGTGCCCTTCAACATCGCCTCGTATGCGCTGCTGTTGATGATGATGGCGCAGGTCTGCGACCTCGCGGCAGGCGATTTCGTCTGGACCGGTGGCGACTGCCACCTCTATACGAATCATCTTGAGCAGGCCCGCCTTCAGCTCGCGCGCGAACCGCACCCGCTGCCGAAAATGATCCTCAACCCGGCGGTCAAAGACCTGTTCGGTTTTCGCTACGAAGACTTTGAACTGAGCGGCTACGATCCACACCCCCCCATCAAGGCGCCGGTGGCGGTGTGAAGACCTGAGACGCAAGAACGGCCACAGGCTGTGAACGAATCAGCGGGAGGGCATTGTTTGGCCCTGTGCGTAATAGGCGCGGCGCATTCGCACGATGGTTTCCACCGCCTTGTGGCGCAGGCCATCCAGTTGCCGGGTATTGCTGACCGACAGGCCAGAATGTCGCAACCGCCCATCGCCGAGGCGGTAAATCCAGCCGTGCACGGTGAGCGGCTGGCCGCGGCTCCAGGCGTTGCGCACCGGCACGGAGTGGCAGACGTTGAGTGCCTGCTCAAGCACGTTCAGCTCGCACAGCAGTGCCTCGCGCCGGTGTTCGAGGGGCTCGGCGTCCAGCAGTTCATCGTGCTGGTCGGCCACCTCGCGAATGTGGCTCAGCCAGGCGTCGGCCACGCCACCCAGCGGCTGGCGGTGCAGCGCGGCGTGCACGCCAGAACAGCGGTAGTGACCCACCACCATGATGTGGCGCACGTTGAGCACTTCGAGAGCGAACTGGATGACCGACTGGGCATTGACGTCCGAGTGAGCGACCACGTTGCCGACGTTGCGATGGACGAACAGTTCGCCCGGTTGCAGGTCCACGATCTCGTTGGCCGGTACGCGGGAATCGGAACAGCCGATCCACAGATACTCCGGGTTTTGCTGTGAAACAAGCCGCTTGAAGAATTGTGGATCGGCTTCCACGATCCGTTCGGCCCAGCGGGCGTTGCGCAGCAATAGTTCGTGCAGGTCTTCCATAATGTTGTGTCGGGGGTCGGCGCAAGGTTGACGTCGGGCGCCGGGAAACGCAAGTGCGTAAAGGGTGGATTGCACGGTGATGGTTAACAGGCCCTAGTAAACTGCGGTCATGGATGGCCGCAGCCTCAGTCTGATTGTGGCGATGGACGAGAACGGCCTGATCGGCCGGAACGGCCAGTTGCCCTGGCGCCTGCCGGAGGATCTGAAGCACTTCCGCCGCCTGACCCTCGGCAAGACCGTGCTGATGGGACGCCGGACCTTCACTTCACTCGGCAAGCCGTTGACGCAGCGGGACAACTGGGTACTGACGCGCGATCCGGCGTTCCATGCGGAGGGATGCCGGGTGTTCACGAGTCTGGAAGCCGCACGGGTGGCCCACACGGAGGGTGAGCTGATGGTGATCGGCGGAGCGGAGCTGTACCGCCAGACCCTGCCGCTCGCGCGGCGGCTGTACCTGACGCGGGTGCATGCGCGGCTGGACGGCGACGTGCGCTTCCCGCCGTTTGATGCGGCCGCGTTCACGGAAACGGCCCATACCGACCATCCGGCCGATGCGCGGCACGCGTATCCCTGCAGTTTCATCACGCTGGAGCGGCGATGAAAATCGGGGGACGGGAGTCGGGAGACGGGGGACAGAAGAGCGCCATAATTTTGGCGGCGGCGTTTGGAATTTTCGCAACGGTGGCGGTGGCGCAGGAGCCGTATCCGGCGATCCGCGAAATCCGTTTCGTCGGCAATGACATCACCCGGCCGGACGTGATGTTGCGCGAGATGGTGATCAAAGTGGGCGATCCTGCCGATCCCGGCAGGATCGAACGCAGCCGGCAGGGTGTGCTGGACCTGGGTCTGTTCACGGCCGTGGACGTCGTGCAGGAGCCGCTGGAGGACGGCGTACGCCTGACCTTCACCGTCAAGGAGAAGTTCTACCTCATTCCCATTCCACGCTACGACGTGAACAGCGAGGGCGAAAAATCCTACGGCGCCTCGCTGCGGTGGTACAACGTGACCGGCCGCAACCATACCCTGCGGGCCAACTGGACCCGGCGCGAGGAATCGGACGCCAACATCGGCACGACCACCCACTACAGTCTCGGCTACGCCATGCCGTTCGCGTTCGATTCGCCGTATTACCTGAGCCTTGATTACGGACACTCGCTTTCGCCCATCACCGATGCGCTGGCCGTTCCCGCACTGGACTACACCGAGGCGGTGGACTCATTTTCCATCAGTCTGAGCCGCACCTTCGCGGGGGAAACCGCGAGCCAGGGCTGGACGCTGGGCGGTACTCTTGACTGGAACCACCAGCGCACGAGCGGTCCCGTTGCGCCGGAACCGTACGGCATGGCCACGGCGCCGGGTTTTTCCGCCAATTACGGCAACGTCCGTTTCAGGGTGTACAGCGAAGAAGGCGTGCGGTACGGCGTACAGCTGTCCAGCGCCAAGGACGGGATCGCCTCCGATTATTCGTTCAACCGGCTCAAGGCCCATTACACCCGCTATCTGTCCGTGGGCGAAACACCGCATCAGAGCCTGCACCTGATTGCCAACGGCGGTACCTACCACGGCGGACCGGTGCAGCGCACCAGCAGCAGCAACTTCACGCTCGGCGGTACCAGCCAGTTGCGCGGCTACCCCGGCAGCTTTCTGGAGGGCGACGCGGTGTATTACCTCTCGGCCGAATACCTGCGCCCGGTGCACTGGAACTGGCTGCGGCTGCTGGTGGTGGCCGAAGCGGGCAATGTGTTCTCCGATCTTCGCGCGGCCAACCTGGACCGTGTCTATGCCAGCCTCGGATTCGGGTTGCGAGTAAGGATCACGTTCCTGGTCAACGTGGACGTCGAGGCCGGCATTGCCGTGCCGCTGGACGGCAACGAATTTCGTTTCTTTGCCAGCAAGGTGTGAGTGGAAATGGTGATTTACGTTCCGTGCGAACCCGCGCAATGGCAGGCAAACTGCATCGCCACGCGGCCGCTGCGCGAGGCGCGCGCCAGCGCCCAGCGCAGAGCCTCCTGTTGCAGTTCCGTGTTCCAGCGCGTAACTCCGAGACGGCGCAGGTGCCGCCGTACCAGCTCCAGGTACTGATCCTGCGTGAAGGGTGGGAACGACAGCCACAGGCCAAAGCGCTCGGACAGGGAAATCTTCTCCTCGGTACTTTCGCCCGGATGCAGTTCCCCCTCCACCCAGCGGTACTCCTCGTTCTCCGCCTTGATTTCCGGCATCAGGTGGCGCCGGTTGGACGTGGCGTAGATCAGCACGTTGTCCGGCGGCGCCTCGATGTCCCCGTCCAGGGCCGCCTTGAGCGCGGCCAGCCCCGGATCGTTGGCCGCCACTGAAAAATCGTCCACGTACAGCACGAAGCGCTCGGCGTGCTCGCGCAGGGGCCGCACAATCTCCGGCAACTGCGGCAGATCCTGCGCCGCCACCTCCACCAGACGCAATCCCTTCGGTGCGAACTCCGCCAGCATCGCCTTGACCAGCGAAGACTTGCCAGTGCCGCGCGCACCGGTCAGCAGCGCGTGATTGGCCGGGCGCCTGCGTACGAACTGCAGGGTGTTCTGCCGCAGGATTTCCTTCTGGGCATCAATCCATAACAGATCGCGCAGCCGCACCTCGTGCGGGTACTTGACCGGCTCCAGTTCCCCCTTGCGCCAGCGGAAGGCGTTGTACTTACCGGTTTTCATGGCTGCTCCCTAACACTTCAGTGACCCTCCGGGTCTCTCGCTGCTGCGGGAAAAACAGTAGCAAAACAATGCCAGAATGGTACCCTGGCGCTGCGGGATGTGCCGCCGCGCGAGGGGTTCCCCCCAGGAGAGCGACATGCAAATCCAGCCCTACCTGTTTTTCGAAGGGCGCTGCGAAGAGGCGCTGGCGTTCTACACGAAGGCCATTGATGCGGAAGTGACCCGGCTCATGCACTACCGGGAAAGCCCGATCCCGACGGAGCCCGGTCATCCGCCGCCGGGGAACGAAAGCAAAGTCATGCATGCGCATGTGCGCATCGGCGACGCCGAGTTCATGGCCTCGGACGGGCTGTGCACGGGCAAGCCGAGTTTCAAGGGGTTTTCGCTTTCGCTCGCGCTGCCGGACGCCGCGCAGGCCAACCGCACCTTCGCCGCCCTGGCCGAGGGCGGCAGAGTGGACATGCCGCTGGCCAAAACGTTCTGGTCGCCGTGCTTCGGCATGGTGACCGACCGATTCGGTGTGCAGTGGATGATCACCCTCGTTCCCCGTCGTGAAGAATGACACGAGCGCGCAAAAATTCCTTCACCCCCGTTCAAGGAGGTTCCCATGACTCGTTATGTGGATGGTTTTGTGGTTCCAGTTCCGAAGAAGAAGCTTGCGGAGTACCGTCGCATCGCCACCCTCGCCGGCAGGGTCTGGCGTGAACACGGCGCGCTCGAATACATCGAATGCGTGGCCGACGATGTGAAGCCCGGAAAATGGACGTCGTTCCCGCAGAGCGTCAAGCTCAGGTCCGGCGAAACCGTGGTGTTCTCCTACATCGTTTACCGGTCGCGTGGGCAGCGCGATCGCATCAACGCGAAGGCGATGAAGGATCCGCGGCTGGCGAAGATGATGGATCCGAAGGCGATGCCGTTCGACGGCAAGCGCATGTTCTGGGGCGGCTTCAGAACGATCGTTTCGCTCTGAGTGGTTGCACGAGAAGGCACGGTAGGCCCCAGTCGGGTTCCTGCCAGATTCCTGGAAAAATCCTGCGCTGCGCTCAGGATGGCTTGAAACTGCGTAGCGGTTTCAAGCCAGCTTCTTGTGCCGTGCGCGGCGGTTGACGCCGGGTTCGGCGCCGGTGCGGCGGCGGAAGTCGTCCTCGTATTCGCGGTAGTTGCCTTCGTGCCACACCACGTCGCCCGAGTCCTCGAAGGCCAGGATATGGGTGGCAACGCGGTCCAGAAACCAGCGGTCGTGTGAAATCACCAGCGCACAGCCGGGGAAACCCAGCAGCGCCGCTTCGAGCGCGCGCAGCGTTTCCACGTCGAGGTCGTTGGTCGGTTCGTCCAGCAACAAGACGTTACCGCCCTTGAGCAGCAGCTTGGCCAGGTGCACGCGGTTGCGTTCGCCGCCGGACAGTTCCTTGACGCGCTTCTGCTGAATTTCGCCCTTGAAGTTGAAGCGGCCGAGGTAGGCGCGCGCCGGCATTTCGTAAGACCCGGCGCGGATGATGTCGTTGCCGCCGGAGACTTCCTGGTACACGGTGTTGTCGCCGTTGAGCGTGTCGCGGCCCTGGTTCACGTAGGCGAACTTGACCGTTTCGCCAATCTTGATCTGACCCGCATCCGGTTTTTCCTCGCCCGTGAGCAGGCGGAACAGCGTGGTCTTACCCATGCCGTTGGAGCCAATGATCCCGACAATGGCGCCGCGCGGCACGCGGAAGTTCAAGCCCTCGTACAACGTGCGACCGTTGTAGCTTTTCTTCAGGTCCTGGACTTCAATCACAACGTCGCCGAGTCGCGGTCCGGGCGGGATGTAGATTTCCTGGGTTTCGGCGCGCTTCTGAAATTCCTGCGAGGCCAGTTCCTCGAAGGCCTGCACGCGCGCCTTGCTTTTGGCCTGCCGGCCTTTGGGATTTTTGCGCACCCACTCCAGCTCTTCCTTCATCGCCTTGGTGTGTGCATCCTCGACCTTCTGTTCCTGTTCGAGGCGCTTTTCTTTCTGCTCCAGCCAGCTCGAGTAATTGCCCTGCCAGGGGATGCCGGTGCCGCGGTCCAGTTCCAGAATCCAGCCGGCGACGTTGTCGAGAAAGTACCGGTCGTGCGTGACGGCGATGATCGTGCCCGGGAAATCGTTGAGGTACTTCTCCAGCCAGGCCACCGATTCGGCGTCCAGGTGATTGGTCGGTTCGTCCAGCAGCAGCAGGTCGGGCTTGGACAGCAGCAGGCGGCACAGCGCCACGCGGCGGCGCTCGCCGCCGGACAGGCGGGAAATTTCTGCGTCCCACGGCGGCAGGTTCAGGGCTTCCGCGGCCTTGTCCAGGATCACGTCCACGTTCTCGGCGCCGCTCGCGGCGATCTTGGCCTCGAGATCGGCCTGTTGGGCCGCGAGCTTGTCAAAGTCCGCACCGTCTTCGCCGTACGCGGCGTACACTTTTTCCAGTTCGGCCTTGAGCTGCAGCACCTCGCCCAGCGCGTCCTCCACGTTCTGGCGCACGCTCTTCTGCGGATCGAGCTGCGGTTCCTGCGGCAGGTAGCCGATCTTGAGGCCCGGCATGGGCCGCGCCTCGCCCTGGATGTCCTGGTCCACGCCGGCCATGATTCTGAGCAGCGTGGACTTGCCGGCGCCGTTGTACCCCAGCACGCCGATCTTGGCGCCGGGGAAGAAGCTCAGGGAGATGTCGCGCAGGATTTCTTTCTTGGGCGGCACGATCTTGCCGCAGCGGATCATCGTGTAAACGTACTGGCTCATCGTCGGACCTGGCTTTTACCGACGGCGATTATCGGGGAAGCCTCGTCAAATCGCTATCGTCTTGCGCGGGTAGTCGCACAGGTCGCGGATGACACAGCGCGGGCAGTCCGGTTTACGGGCCTTGCAGACGTAGCGGCCGTGCAGAATCAGCCAGTGGTGGGCGTCGCGCCGGTACTCGTCTGGCGTGGATTTCACCAGCCGGTCCTCGACCGCTCGCGGAGTCCTGCCGGGCGCCAGGCCGGTGCGGTTGGCCACCCGGAAAATATGCGTGTCCACGGCGATGGTCGGTTCGCCGAAGGCGGTGTTGAGTACCACGTTGGCGGTTTTGCGCCCAACGCCGGGCAGGGCTTCCAGCGCCGCGCGCGTCCGCGGCACCTGCCCGTGGTGGTGCTCAAGCAGTTGCCACGACAGAGCGATGAGGTTCCGGGCCTTGGTGTTGAACAGGCCGATGGTTTTTATATACGGCTTCAGGCCGCGTTCGCCGAGCTTGAGGAAGGCCTGCGGCGTGCGGGCGGCCGGAAACAGCTTCGCGGTGGCTTTGTTGACACTCAGGTCGGTGGCTTGCGCCGACAACACGACCGACACCAGCAGCTCGAAGGGTGTCCGGTATTTCAGCTCGGTGGTGGGATTGGGATTCGCGGCCTGGAGCCGGGCGTACAGCGCGTGCCGTTTCGCATTATTCATGCTGTTGGCGCAGCGCTTCGCGTTGCCGCCGCCGGCGGTCCGCCTCGGCGAGCCGTTCGCGTTCCAGCCGTGACCGGCGCGCACGGGTGCGTTTGCGCCAGCGCGCGGCCAGCGCGGCGGGCGTTGCAGTTTCGTTGCGGCGTGGCCGCATGGCAATGCAGTCGGTGGGGCAGACCGGCACGCACTTCTCGCAGCCGGTGCAGTCGGCCGCAATGACGGTGTGCATCCGCTGCGGCGCGCCGAGAATGGCGTCCGTGGGGCAGACCTTCAGGCACAGCGCGCAGCCGATGCAGTTCGGCTCGTCAATGAAGGCGACCGGCGGCAGCCTGGCCATCGCTCAGCGCACTCGCATCCCCGGTTCGGCACCGGTGTCGGGCGACAGCAGGAACGGCTTGCCGTCACCGTGGCTCGCGGCCAGCACCATGCCTTCGGACAGCCCGAAGCGCATCTTGCGCGGCGCGAGATTGGCCACGACCACCGTCAATCGGCCGATCAGGGTTTCGGGCGCGTACTGCGATTTGATGCCGGCGAACACGGTGCGCCGGCCCGGCTCGCCGACGTCGAGCGTGAGTTTGAGCAG
>JAKEEJ010000098.1 GCA_022616655.1 Nevskiales bacterium
AGGTGTGCGCGCCTACGCCACGCCGAAAGGCACCGCCATTTTCCGTCTGCACGACCACACGCGGCGGCTGTTCAACTCCGCCAAGATTCTCGGCATGACGATGCCGTGGAACGAGGAGCAGCTCAACGCCGCGCAGCTCGAGGTGTTGCGCGCCAACGCGCTCAAGGAGGCGTATCTGCGGCCGATGGTGTTTTACGGCGCGGAGGGCATGGGTCTGCGCGCCGAAGGTTTGAAAACGCACGTGATTGTGGCCGCCTGGAACTGGGGCACTTATCTGGGGGCCGGCAATCTGGAGAAGGGCATCCGTGTCAAAACCAGTTCCTTCTCACGGCATTACGTGAACGCCGCGATGTGCCGCGCCAAGGCCAGCGCCAACTATCTCAATTCCTCCATGGCACTCAACGAAGTGCTGCGCGAGGGTTACGACGAGGCCCTCATGCTCGATCCCGAGGGTTACCTCGCCGAAGGCAGCGCGGAGAACCTCTTTCTGGTGAGTGGCGGTGCGTTGTACACGCCCGATCTTACGTCCGCGCTGGACGGCGTGACGCGGCGCACCGTGGTTCAGCTGGCGCGGGATCTGGGCCTGTCCGTCACGGAGCGGCGCATCACCCGGGACGAGGCCTATATCGCCGACGAGTTTTTTCTCACGGGTACCGCCGCCGAGGTCATGCCGGTCCGCGAGATTGACGGCCGGGTGATCGGCGCGGGCACGCGCGGGCCGGTCACGCAGAAACTGCAGCAGGCGTATCTCGATCTGGTCAAGGGCAAGAGCCGACAGTATCCGGAGTGGTTGACGCCGGTGGCGGCGCCGGCTGCGGTGCGCACGACGGTCGCTTGAACATCACCCTTCCCGATTTCGCCCGCGCGCGGCTGCTGGTCGCGGGCGATGTGATGCTGGACCGTTACTGGACCGGCCTGACGCAGCGCATTTCACCGGAGGCGCCGGTGCCGGTGGTGCGCATTCAGAAGAACGAATGGCGTCCCGGCGGCGCGGCCAACGTCGCGCTCAATGCTGCGACGTTGGGGGTCAAAACCCGGCTGCTGGGCGTGGTCGGCCGGGACGAACCCGCGCAGCTGTTGAGGGAAAGCTTGACGATGCAGAGGGTGGACCCGGCGTTCCTGGAGTCGCAGAACCGGCCCACCATCGCCAAACTGCGCGTGCTGAGCCGCCACCAGCAGTTGATCCGTCTGGACTTTGAAGAATCCCTGTCGGTCGCGGGTGCCTTTGACCGCGGGGTGCTGACGCAGCAGTTTCGGGCCGCGCTCGAAGAGGCGCAGGTCGTGATCCTGTCGGATTACGGCAAGGGCACCCTGACCGACGTCGCCGAACTGATTGCGCTGGCCCGTGCTGCAAAGAAACCGGTGTTGATTGACCCCAAAGGCAATGATTACCGAGCCTATCGGGACGCCACGCTGCTGACGCCCAATCTGTCCGAATTCACGGCCGTGGTCGGACCGTGCGGAAATGACGAAGACATCGCCGCCAAGGGCGAACAATTACGCGCCGAACTCGGACTGGACGCCCTGCTGGTCACGCGTGGGGAGCAGGGCATGACCCTGATCCGGCCGGGCCAGGCGCCGCTGCATCTGACCACGGAGGCACGCGAAGTGTTTGATGTGACCGGTGCCGGCGACACGGTCATCGCAGTGCTGGGGGCGTGTCTTGCGGCCGGTCAGGACCTCGCGCACGCGGCGCGGCTCGCCAACGTGGCCGCCGGCGTCGTGGTGGGCAAGCTCGGGACCGCCACGGTGTCGGTGCCTGAGCTGCAACGCGCCCTGCGCCACGGCCATTCGAACGACGGTGACGTGCTGACCGAGGATCGGTTGCTGGAGCGGATCCAGGAAGCGCACGCGCACGGCGAGACGGTGGTGATGACCAACGGCTGTTTCGACGTGCTCCACGCCGGCCATGTGCGCTATCTCGAAGCCGCGCGCAAACTGGGCGACCTGCTGGTCGTCGCAGTCAATGACGATGCTTCCGTGCGGCGCTTGAAGGGCAAAGACCGCCCGCTCAATCCGCTGGCCGACCGTCTGTGCCTGCTGGCGGCGCTCAAGAGCGTGGACGCGGTGGTGCCGTTCTCCGAGGACACGCCCGAACGCCTCATTGCTCACGTGGTGCCGGACGTCCTGGTGAAAGGCGGGGATTACACGCCCGAGCAGGTGGTGGGGCACGAGACCGTCACCCGGCACGGGGGACGCGTGGTCATCCTCGATTTTCACCCGGGATATTCCACCACCGCCATCCTCAAGCGCGCCCGCGCCCGGTCTTCCTGAGGCTCAGCCGGGAGCCGCTGGACCGGACGTGTTCTGCAGGAGCCGGTCTATTTCGTCGAGGTCGCGGGATTCGAGCTGGCCGACGGCGTTCTTGAGCCGCAGCACGTTGAGCAGGTAGTCGTAGCGCGCACGCGCATGATCGCGCTGGGCGCTGTAGAGCTCGCGTTGTGCGTCGAGCACGTCCACCCCCGTGCGGGTACCGACCTCCAGTCCCACTTCCGCCGCTTCCAGCGCGGTGCTCAGGGACACCACCGCCTGCCGCCGCGCAGCGACGCGCGACACGCCGGCAATGATGCCCTGGTAGGCGTCGCGCGTGCGACGTTCCACCTGGCGGCGCACGCCTTCCAGTTCGGCCAGGCGCTGTTCGTGCACGCTGCGCGCCGCGCGCACGTTGGCCTGGGTGGTGCCGCCGGCAAAGAGCGGCACGCTCAGTTCCAGCGACAGCTGACTCTGCTCGTATTCCCCGGCGGTAAACCCCGAACTTTCGCCGACGGTTTGCTCACCGACCAGGCTGAGTGTCGGATAATGTCCTGCCGCGTTGATGCGAACGTCGCGGCGCGCAAGGTCGGCCTGAATCTGGGCCGCCAGAATATCCAGACTGCTTTCAGCGGCGATTTTCAGCCATTCGTTGACGTTTTCAGGATTCGGACCCTGCAAGGGAATCTCGTCCTGGAGCGGTTGAATGCGTACCTCGGCCGGGCCGGTGATTTCCGCCAGCGCCTCCCGGGCGCTGGCCAACGCCTGCTCGGCTTCAATCATCAAGGCCACCGTCAGGTCGTAGCGGGCCTGGGCTTCCTGCACGTCGGTGATGGCGGACAGGCCCACTTCGAAGCGTTTTTTGGCCAGTTCCAGCTGCCGTTCCACAGCCTGGTTCTCGGCGTTGGCAAAGCGCAGATTGTCGGCCGCCGCCAGAACATTGAAATAAGCCTCGGTCACGCGCAGCACCAGATTCTGCTGCGCGGAGCGGTAGCTGGCTTCACCCGCCGCGGCCAGATCGCCCCCCTTGCGCCAGCGGTTCCACAGGTCTTTGTTGAACAGGACCTGGCTCAGAACCAGACTGGCGTTGTAAGGCTCGGAGGAGGAGCGGGTGGTGATGCCGGCGCCGGTTCCGGCCGCAGGCGTGAGGGTGTCGCGTTGGGTGCTGGCAGACCCGACACCGCTGAGTTGTGGCAGCAGCGCACCGCCGGATTGTCCCGGCGCCTCGCGGGCGGCCGCCCGCGCCTGCTCGGCCGCCCGGAGCTGGGTGTCGTTCTGCACGGCCAGGTCATAGATCCGTAGCAACTCATTGGCCGGGACCGGGCCCGGCAGCAGCAGCGCCGCGCAAATGCAGACGGGGAAAAAGCGAATTCTCATCAGGATCCGGCGAACAATTTCGGCGCGGAGTTTAACACGCGAGGCGGCTGCAACCCGGAGTAGAATCGCTCGTCCATCCGGTTCTGATCCATGTCCCGACGTTCCGATTCCCGGTCGCCAGACCCCGCTGCGTTCATGGCGCGCGCCTTGCGGCTGGCGGAGCGGGGCTGTGGCACCACCCATCCGAATCCGCGCGTCGGCTGTGTCATCGTCAAGGCGGGTGAAGTGGTGGGGGAAGGGTTCCACGAACGCGCCGGTGGGCCGCACGCGGAAGCGGTGGCCTTGCAGCATGCAGGCGACCGGGCGCAAGGTGCCGAGGCTTATCTCACGCTGGAACCCTGCTGTCATCACGGCCGCACGCCGCCGTGCGCCGAGGCGCTGATCCGGGCCGGCGTGAAGCGGGTGGTGGCGGCCATGGAAGACCCGAATCCAAAGGTCGCCGGTCAGGGGCTCGAGGCGCTGCGCCAGGCCGGGATCGAGGTGGAGCTCGGTTTGATGGCGGTGGAAGCGGCGCAACTGAACCGCGGCTTTGTCTCGCGCATGACGCGCGGCCGGCCCTGGGTCACGCTCAAGCTGGCCATGTCCCTGGACGGACGCACCGCGATGGCCGGTGGCGAAAGCCGCTGGATCACCGGAGAGGAAGCCCGCGCGGACGTGCACCGCTTGCGCGCCGAAGCCGGTGCGGTGCTCACCAGCGTGAACACCGTACTGGCCGACAATCCCGAATTGTCTGTCCGTCTCCCGTCCCCCGTCTTTCGTCCCCCGTCTCCCGACTCCGGACCCCCGTCTTGTCGTCAGCCCGACCGCATCGTGCTGGATACTCAGCTGCGCGCCTCCGCTACCGCCAGGGTTTGGGCGGCCGGCGCGCGGCGCATGGCCATCGCCGTGCGCCCCCCTGCCGATCGCATGGAGGGGTTGCGTAAACAGGGGGTCGAAGTGGTGCTGGTGGAGACGACTCCGGAACATCGCGTGGACCTGATGGCGGCGTTGGATGCCCTGGGCCGATTGGAAATCAACGAAGTGCTGGTGGAATGCGGACCCACCCTGGCGGGTGCGTTGCTGCACGCGGGCCGGGTGGATGAGCTGGTCGTTTACGCGGCTCCCAGCCTGCTGGGGCACGAAGCCCGTGCCCTGGCGTATTTGCCGGGGCTGGATTCTCTCGACCGGCGTCTGCGCCTGCGTTTTGTGGACGTGAGACCGGTCGGCGCCGATCTGCGTTTGATTCTGCGACCGGACTCTCCGTAGAACATGTTCACCGGCATCGTTGAGGCTCTGGGTCGGATCACCGCCATCGAAAAATGCGGCGGCGACCGGCGGCTGACCGTCAGCGCCGGCCGCGGGATGCGCGGCCTGCGGCATGGCGACAGCGTGGCGGTGAACGGCATCTGTCTGACGGTCGCCGCTGTCCGCAGGCAGGGTTTTGTTGCCGACGTCTCGGTGGAAACCCTGGAGTGCACCACCGCCGGACACTGGCGTGTCGGCAGCCGGCTCAACCTGGAGAAAGCGCTCACTGCCGGCAAACGGATGGGCGGCCATTGGGTGTCCGGTCACGTGGACGGCGTGGCGGTTCTGCAGGCCCGGCGCGACGAGAGCCGCAGCCGGCGGCTGCGGTTCTCGCTGCCCCGGCCCCTGGCCCGGTACCTGGTCCGCAAGGGTTCGGTCTGTCTTGATGGCGTCAGCCTGACCGTGAATGACGCCGCCGGCACCCGGTTTGGCGTTAACATCGTCCCTTACACGCTCCGGCATACCACGCTGGGGCGGTTGAACCCCGGCGATGGCGTCAACCTTGAGGTGGACGTGATCGCCCGCTACCTGGAGCGGCTTCGTACCAAATCACCATGAGCAAAGTAGCGTCATTGGACTCCGCCCGCCGCGGGCTCGATTCGATCCCCGACATCATCGGCGCCCTCCAGGCGGGCGGGATGGTGATTCTGATGGACGATGAGCGCCGCGAAAACGAAGGCGACCTGATCATGGCGGCGGAAAAGGTCACGCCGGAGGCCGTTGCGTTTTTCGTGCGTCATACCAGCGGCATCATCTGCATGCCAATGATGCGCGAAGACCTGGACCGCCTGCGCCTGCCGCAGATGGTGCCCGACAACACCGAAATGCATCGCACGGCGTTCACCATTTCGGTGGACTGCAAACACGGCACGACCACCGGCATCTCCGCCCACGATCGCGCCCAGACGGTCCGGGCCCTGGCCGATTCCCGCTCCCGGCCCGAAGATTTTGCGAGGCCGGGCCACATTTTCCCGCTGCGCTGCGCCGAAGGCGGCGTACTGACCCGGGCCGGTCATACCGAGGCCTCGGTGGATCTGGCGCGACTGGCGGGCCTGCCGCCGGCCGCCATCATCTGCGAGATCGTCAACGACGACGGTACGATGAAACGTGGGCCCGGACTGGTGGCGTTTGCGCGCGAGCACGGGCTCCGGATCGGCACCATCGAGGACCTGATCCGCCACCGGTTTTCCACCGAGCACAGCGTCGAGCGCATCGCCGACCAGACGGTGCAGACCGAGTTCGGGGCGTTCCGGCTGGTGGTATACGAAGACCGTATCGAAAAAACCGTGCACCTGGCCCTGGTGCGCGGCACCCTTGAGGCGCAGAACCCCGCGCTGGTCCGTGTTCACATCCGCAACACCCTGCAGGACGTGCTGGGCGTTCGGCACGAACAGTTCGGCTGGCCGCTGCGCCGCGCGCTGGCGCGCGTGGCCGAGGAAAGCAGCGGCGTGGTGCTGTTGTTGCGCAAACCGGAATCCTCGCAGGCGCTGGTGCAGCAGATTGTCGGCCTGAGCCAACCGCCCGTCGAAGATCACGCCAGCCAGGACGATCGCCAGGTCTTGCGCACCTACGGCATCGGCGCCCAGATTCTGTCCGATCTGGGGGTGCGAAAAATGCGCGTGCTGTCGGCGCCCAAGCGCATGCACGCCATCTCCGGGTTCGGGCTGGAAGTTGTCGAATACGTGCCCTGTGATTGAGCGTATGCGTGCAGGTTGGCAGCGCTCAGGACCCCGGACGTGTCCATGAAAAAGACCGGCTACCGGCCGCCGCACGTGGCAAAGGACGGCGCGTTCCGCACCGTGCGCATCGCCATTGTCGCCACGCGCTGGAACCACGGAATTGTGGACGCGCTGGTGGCGGGTGCGCGGCGTTGCCTGCGCGACGCGGGTGTGCCGGACCGTCGGGTGGACGAGTTCCGCGCGCCCGGTGCCTTTGAAATCCCGCTCGTGCTGGAGTGGCTGGCCCGGCGGGGACGCCACGACGGTCTGGTGGCGCTGGGCGCCGTGATCCGCGGCGACACGCCGCATTTTGAATACGTGGCCGGCGGATGCGTCCGCGGCGTACAGGAGGTGGTGCTGCGCCACGCCGTGCCCCTGGGATTCGGCGTGCTGACGGTGAACACCGCGGCACAGGCCGCGGCCCGGGCGGGGACGCGCGACAACAAAGGGTACGAGGCCGCCGCCACCGTGCTCGAAATGATCCAACTGCGCCGGCAGCTCGATGAAGTCTGAGGATTCTCCGCCCATCAGCCGCCGCGGCCTGGCGCGTCGCCTGACGGTGCAGGCGGTGTACCACTGGCTGGTCAATGAAACGCCGCCCGAACGTCTGTTGCGACAGTTTCACGACGAAAACAGTCTGGGTCGCGCCGACGTGGAGTACTTCAAGCGGCTGCTGTTCGGTACGGTGCGCGAGGCTAGTACCCTGACGGACACCTTTTCGGAATACCTGGACCGTGGTCTCGAGCAGCTGGACCCGGTGGAGCGGGCAGTACTGATGACCGGCTGTTACGAGCTGATGTTCTGTCCGGACATTCCCTGGAAAGTGATTCTCAACGAAGCCATCGGGCTTGCAAAAATCTTCGGTGCCGAGGACAGCTACAAATACATCAACGGCGTGCTCGAAAAAGTGGCGCGCACCGTGCGGATAATGGAGACGGGAGACGGGAGACGGGGAACGAATGGACGAGTTTGATCTGATCCGCCGCTACTTCTCGACGTTGACACCGCCGCGCGCCGATGTGGCGCTGGGTATCGGCGATGACGCCGCCTTGCTGCGACCGCCGCGCGGCCACGAAGTGGTCGTGACCACGGACACGCTCATCGCCGGCCGGCATTTTTCCGAAGACAGCGATCCGCAGGCGGTGGGTTGGAAGGCGCTCGCCGTGAACCTGTCCGATCTTGCCGCCATGGGCGCCGAACCGCGGTGGTTCACGCTGGCGCTGACCGTGCGCATGGCCGATCCCGACTGGCTGGCCGGTTTTGCCGCCGGCCTGGGGGCGCTGGCGCGCGAAACCGGCATCGCGCTGGTCGGCGGCGACACCACGCAGGGCGCGCTGTCCATCACCATCACGGCCATGGGCACGGTGCCGGCCGGCAAAGCCGTGCGTCGCTCCGGTGCACAAGTCGGGGATGCGGTCTGCGTGACCGGCACGCTGGGTGACGCGGCGCTGGCCCTGCGTCTCGGTCAGGGAGAGGCGCGGGGCGAAGCGCAGTCCGCCGAACTGGAGCGGTTGCGCACACGGCTGCATCGTCCGGTACCGCGCGTCGCGGCCGGAGCGGCGCTGCGGAGCGTGGTGCACGCCGCCATTGATCTGTCCGACGGCCTGGCCGGTGATCTGCGGCACATTCTGGACGCCAGCGATGTGGGTGCGGAACTGCACGCCCACCGCCTGCCCGCCTCGCCCGCGTTCAAGGCCCTGTCCGATCCCGAAGAGCGCCTGAAGTTGCAGGTGTCGGGCGGCGACGATTACGAACTGTGCCTGTGTCTGTCGCCGAGAGCGATCGCGAAACTCCGCAAACGCCTGGACGTGCCGCTCACCGAAGTCGGTCGCATCGTGAAGGGCAAGAGTCTGAAACTGCTCGACGTCCGCGGCAAAGTGCTGGCGCTCGATCCCTACGGATACCGGCACTTCACATGAGGGCCGTCAATGAATCTTCGCCCCTCCCCGTGTGCGGGGAGAGGCCGCGCCGAAGGCGCGGGTGAGGGGTTTTGTGGTTCTCCCCCGTTTACAGAATCGCGCTCCGCGCCCACCCGCACGGCTGATCCTTACCACGCCCGTGCATTTGCTGGCTTTTGGCCTTGGCGCCGGCCTTTCGCCCAAAGCACCGGGTACGCTGGGCACGCTGTGGGGTGTGCCCTTGTGGTGGGCCCTGTCGGGTTTGGGCTGGCCGGTTTACGTCGTAGTCACCACCCTCCTGTTCATGGCGGGTGTCTGGATTTGCGGCCGCAGCGCGAAGCGGCTTGGGGTGCACGACAGTCCCGGCATCGTGTTCGATGAAATCGTGGGATTTCTCGTGACGGCGACGCCGCTGTTGCCGGCGCTGGACCGGGTCTCAGGCCCGGCGTGGGCGACACTGCTGACGGCGTTTGTCCTGTTCCGTTTTTTTGACATCGTCAAACCCTGGCCGATCCGGTGGCTGGATGCGCGCGTGCACGGCGGCTTTGGCATCATGCTGGATGACTTGGCGGCCGGCGTCTGTGC
>JAKEEJ010000099.1 GCA_022616655.1 Nevskiales bacterium
GCCAGGGCGGTTTTTCCACGATCGGGGAACATGGGGTCAAGGTAGATCACGTCGAACGTTCCCGGGATTGCCTGGGCCAGATATTGAGACGCCTCGGTTTTCACGACTTCAGTCCGCGCCGCGGCGTCGGAGGTTTCGGGTCGGGCCAGGGCGCGGCGGCGGGCATCGTGCAGCAGCGCCGCGACGATCGGATGGCGCTCAATCATCGTGACGCGGGCGCCCAGGGCGGCGAGGATAAAGCCGTCGCGTCCCAGTCCTGCGGTGGCGTCCAGAATGCGAAGATCCCGGTGCCGGTCCAGACCCACGGCCCGGGCCAGCGGCTGCCGGCGGCCGCTGGCGATGCGACGTGCGATTTCGGCCGTATTCCAGTCGGCGCAGACGGTACCATAACCGGGATGGTGCGCAGCCAGAAGTTCCAGCCGGTCCTGCCGTTCCTGCAGTGCAAATGAAAAATCCCGGTCTTGAGGAACCGGGATTCTGATGGCGTCGCGGGTAGGCTCCTTGCGCATCACACCAGCTTGTTGGGGTCAAAAAAATCGAACAGGCGCTGTGCCAGCAGCAGGTCGCCTTCCAGTTGCAACCGGTCGGTCATCAGGGCCGTCAGACCGTTCAGATCACCCCGCAGGAGCGAAATCAAATCCTCGTCCTCCATGGTCAGAGTCACGTCGGCGGTGGCCGCGGAGCCCGGGTGTACTGTGCAGACCCCGTTCTTGATAAGGGCATGCATCGGTGTGGAGAGATTGAACTGCACGACGCACTCGATTTCACCCGCCACGTTCGGGCGGAAGGCCATCGGCAGTTTATTCAGCAGGGCGACGGCGGTCGACATGCAGGAGTCCGGTTGCAAACAGGAGTTGAATCCTAACCGTGCCCGCTGCCCGAGGCAATGAACCTTATGGCCGGGGGCCGGTTTGACTGGAGCCCGCGGTTTCCGCTCGCAAGAGTCCGGCAATCCGTTCGGCCGTTGCCGGCGACAGCAGGACCGCGTTGCGACTGGAGGGGTAGACGCGCCTCTGCACCCGCAACAGCTCAATGCGCTCTGCGTCGGTGTCAGCATGCAGCAGCAGATAATCGCGGCCCGGTCTCAGCGTGGATTCAATTTTCTTGAACGCACGAAAGGCGGAGCCTTTGGGCAGATTCCGGCTTCGGTCCAGTTCCATGAAGCTGGGCCAGCGGGAGTGGTCCTCGGTTTCGGACATAGGCAGGTAAATTACACTACCTGTTTTGGAAGGTAAGAGGTTAAGCGGATGCCGGCGGCACTGGAAACGCGCCTGCGCGAGGCGCTGGTGAACACCTCCGAAGCTCCGCCTCGGCCGTTGGGACCGGTCGAAGCTCCACCCCGATTGAAGCGTTGGCTGACGCCGGCCGTACTGAAATCGCTGCGGCCCGCCGCCGTGCTGGTTCCGGTGGTCCGGCAGGGGCGCGGACTGAACGTTCTGCTGACCCGGCGTTCCGAAGCGCTGCGTCTGCACAAGGGCCAGATCAGTTTCCCTGGCGGGCGACGCGAAGCATCCGACGCGTCCGCCCTGGCGACGGCGCTGCGCGAGGCGCACGAAGAGGTGGGTCTTGCGCCGTCCGCGGTTGAGGTGCTGGGCTATCTGG
This sequence comes from Nevskiales bacterium, assembly GCA_022616655.1. Taxonomy (GTDB): domain Bacteria; phylum Pseudomonadota; class Gammaproteobacteria; order Nevskiales; family Nevskiaceae; genus JACPFV01. The sequence continues at coordinate 1,603 of JAKEEJ010000099.1, forward strand.
ACGACTATCCAACCCTGACGCGCTATCGGGTGACGCCGGTGGTGGGCCTGGTGGCGTCTGCCACTCAGGTCAAGCCCTGTGTGCGTGAAGTCGCCGAAGTGTTCGAGGTGCCGCTTCCGTTTCTGCTCAATCCGAAGAACTTCAAACCCGTGGTGTTTTCTGTAAAAGGCCTGAAGCTGTCCACGCTGGAACTGCACTACGAACGCTACCGGATCTGGGGCGCCACCGCCGGCATGCTGTGGAATCTGGCACAGAAAATGGACCGCTCAGGATGAAACGCGACCGGTTGCGGGAGGCCGCACACTGGCAGCGGGTCGCAGCGCGTCGGGGGTTCGACTGGCCGGCCAAGGATCCGCGCCTGTGGCGCAAGTTGCAGGAAGAAATTCGCGAACTGCGTGCGGCAGTCGGAAACCGGCGCCGTGTTGCCGAAGAACTGGGCGATCTGCTGTTCATGGTTGTCAACATATCCCGGCATCTGGGCGTGGATCCGTCCAGGGCTCTGTCCGGCGCTAACCGGAAATTTCTGCGCCGCTATCGTTACATTCTCAAACAGGCGCACCGTCTGCCTCCGCGGAATCATCCCCGGCATCTGGAGTGCATGGAGGTGCTGTGGCAGGAAGCCAAGCGCCGTGAACCGGCTGTTGAGAGGGTGAGACTTCGGATTCGCGCACGTGGCTGAGAATAAGGTCGACCAGTTGCGGCAACAGCGGTGCCGGCAGATCGTGACCCATGCCCGGGATGACGGTCAGTTGTGCGCCGGGGATGTGCCGGGCCAGATCGTACGCCGCCGCAACCGGAATCAGGGGATCGTCACTGCCGTGGATGATGAGTGTTGGGGCGGTAATCTGTTTCAGCCGTGATACGCGATTGCCCGAGGCGATGATGGCCAGCGTCTGGCGCGCGAGGCCTGTAGAAAATCCGGAACGATCAAAGCTGCGCTCTGTTTTGGCACGCAGTGTCTTCTCGTCGGCCGGGTATTTCGGACTGCCGATCAGACGCAGGGTTTCCATCGAATAACGGATGGCCGATTCACGGTCGGTCAGGATGGGCGGTGTTGCCAGCCGCACTCGCAGCTTGAAGCTGGGGCCGGGCAGGCGCGGGTTTCCGCTGCTCGACATGAGGCTGACAAAGGTTTTGACCCGTTCCGGATGCCGTGCAGCCAAGATCTGGCCAATCATGCCGCCCATGGAAATGCCGACGACATGAACCTTGGAAAGTTTCAGGGCATCCAGCAGCCCGAGGGCGTCGTCCGCCATGTCATCCAGCGTATAGGGCGCCCGGATTGGAAGACCCAGCCACGAAGCGGCGCTGGCGCGCACGAGCCCTATTTTCCAGGGGTATTCAACGCGTGAGGACAGGCCGGAGTCCCGATTGTCATAACGGATGACGTAATGACCCGCGCGGGCGAGCGCCTGGCAAAATTCGTCCGGCCAGTGAATCAACTGACCGCCCAGCCCCATGATCAGCAGCAGAGGAGGACGAGTGGGATTTCCAAACGTCTCATATTCGAGACGGATGCCGTTGGCA